>CALRUV010000032.1:0-20354 GCA_943371455.1 Chitinophaga pinensis
CAATTTTGTGCTAAGAAAATGGGTTAAAAGAGCTGCAAAAAAATAACAAAGGGCTATTCTTTGTAATACCCCAAGTATCCGGGTATTAGCGATTGGCGATAAAGTCCAATGCCCGGAATCATGCGTAAAGAAAGGGAACCAATACATCAGGAAGCCCAATAAAAAGATCAATAAACTACGTTTCAGGATCTTAAAAAATACAGTAGCAAAAGGCAGATCTGTCCATTTTCTGCTTACAAAACTGAGTGCATTACCAACGGCAAATAAAAAGGAAGGGAAAACTAGGTCTGTTGGTGTAAACCCATGCCATTGGGCATGAAGTAAGGGAGCAAAGGTTAATGCACTATCCCCCGGTGTATTTACAATAATCATTAAGCAGATGGTAAGTCCTCTGAAAACATCCAGGGCAAGAAATCTTTGGGCTTTTTGCATAGCAGAAATTTAAGCTACCCGAATATAAATAAATTTAGATGAAAGGCGACTGTATCAAAAATGAAAATCAATTATAAACGGCAATGCCCGAATAGAAATAAACAGTAGTTTTATTAAAATCATTTACCATGAGAATATTCAAAAGGGTTCTTGCAGTATTACTGATAATAGTAGTTGTGTATTTACTAGGTCCACATCCTTCAACGCCCGATTACAAATACAATTTATCAGAAATACCTTCTTCCGCAACGGCTCTCGAAAATTATATTCAACAACAGGAAGCCAAGCACAAAATAAAACCAGGCAATGAAGCTGCTATTGTTTGGGCCAATGATTCTTCCAAACAAAAAACAGACTATGCCATCGTTTATTTACATGGATTTAGTGCCAGTAAAGAAGAAGGCAATCCGGTACACGTAAATATTGCCAAACAATTTGGCTGCAACCTTTATCTGGCAAGACTTTCACAACACGGTATAGATACTACAGATCAACTGTTAGATATGACAGCAGAAAGCTTATGGGAATCCGCAAAAGAAGCTTATGCTATCGGCAAACAACTGGGTAATAAAGTAATATTAATGGGCACTTCCACGGGTGGTACGCTGGCTTTGCAATTAGCTGCTGCTTATCCGGAAATTGCAGGATTGGTATTATACTCTCCCAATATCGCTATTAATGATCCCAATGCCTGGTTATTGAATAATCCATGGGGTTTACAGATTGCCAGATTGGTAAAAGGATCTAACCTGAATACGGCAGGAAATAACACCATTGAATATAATAAATACTGGAATCACCAATATCGTTTAGAAGCAACCGTGCAATTACAGGAGTTATTGGAAACCTCAATGACAGGTGAAAATTTTGAAAAAATAAAACAACCAACGCTGGTCTTGTACTATTTTAAAGATGAAATAAATCAGGATAAAGTAGTGAAGGTTTCTGCCATGAAAGAAATGTTTTCGACTATCAGTACCCCTGAAAAATTAAAGAGAATGACAGCTATCCCCGAAGCAGGTAACCATGTATTAGCTTCTCCTATTCAATCGAAAGATATTGTTTCTGTAGAAAAAGAAACGGTGCTGTTTATGAAAGAGGTTTTACAAATAAAAAATAAAATTAACTAAAAGAAGGATCTACTGTGTGGTTTTTGTTCCTTGGTTGTTTTAGGTTAAAGACTAACCTTCTGTGCTATTACACTAGTGCTCAATATACTTTGCCTTAGTGACTTAGTGTGAAAAATAATTGCACACAAAGTCACAAAGGCAAAGTTTTAAAAACCACAAAGTTCCCTATCTTCACTTTTCTCAAACTAAAAACGATTGCCTATGCCACGCAGTAAAATAGCCGGTATTGGAAAATACGTACCCCAAAACGTAGTAACCAATCAGGACCTGACGCAGTTCATGGAAACCAGTGATGAATGGATCCAGGAAAGAACAGGTATCAAAGAACGCCGGTATGCTCATCGCACAGAAGAAACAACCACTACTATGGCGGTTGAAGCTACAAAAATAGCACTGGAAAGAGCCGGCACAACTGCAGATCAGATTGACTTTATCGTATTTGCCACACTATCACCTGATTATTATTTTCCGGGTTGTGGGGTTATGTTACAAAGGGCATTGAAGATGAAAGAAATTGGTGCACTGGATGTACGTAATCAGTGCAGTGGTTTTCTTTATGCCTTAAGTGTTGCAGACCAGTTTATTAAAACCGGCATGTATAAAAATATATTAGTGGTAGGTGCTGAAAAACATTCTTTTGGTTTAGACTTTACCACACGCGGCAGAAATATCTCCGTCATATTTGGTGATGGTGCAGGTGCAGTGGTATTACAGCCAACTGAAGATCCGCAAAAAGGGATACTCAGTACCCATTTACACAGCGATGGAGAATCTGCTGAAATACTAGCCATGTATAATCCCGGCACCCATGCCAATTATTGGGGCACAAAAAATTATGCGGATTTTGATGATGCGTCCATTGCCAATATGTTTATGAGCCATGCCATGATAGACAATGCCCAAAATTTTCCCTTCATGGATGGGCAATCTGTTTTCAAAAAAGCAGTTATAAAATTTCCTGAAGTAATCATGGAAGCTTTAGAAGCAAATGGCTATCAATCCACCGATATCAATATGTTAATTCCGCATCAGGCCAACTTAAGGATCAGTCAGTTTGTACAACACAAGCTTAAATTAACTGATGATCAGGTTTATAACAATATTCAACATTATGGTAACACCACGGCAGCTTCTGTTCCCATAGCTTTGTGCGAAGCCTGGGAAAAAGGTTTAATCAAAGAAGGAGATCTGGTTTGTTTGGCTGCATTTGGAAGTGGTTTTACCTGGGCAAGTGCTTTGATGAAATGGTAAAATGAGTTTAGCTTTTTGAAATGCTGGTGAAGCCGATGAAGGTACCGCCGATGCTGGTGTTTTCACCAGTATCAAACTATAATATAGTTGGATTGGTTGTTGTTGTTTTTTGGTGAAAACACCAAAAAAGGCAATAGTGAAAACACCAACAAAGGCAAATAGCAATACACCAAAAAAGGCAAACTGAAAAAACCAACTCATGCAAACAAGTCGATAAAGCAACAAAAAAGCTACAAAGCAATACCCATAAAAAGTTGAAAGCAGTAAAAATAATATTGATGTGATGAGTGATAGAAAGATAATTTACCTGATCAACCCCATTTCAGGAACTTCCAGAAAAGAGGGACTCATGAAACTGATTGAAAAGGAAACAACGCTCCAGGGCATCCCTTTTGAAATATTCCCTACCAATGCAGAAGGTGACTATGATCTACTAAGGGATAAAATTATCCGAGAAAAAGTTACGGATGTAATTTTAACCGGTGGTGATGGTACTGTAAACCAGGTTACGGATGCCTTGCGAAATGTGCCTGTAAATTTTGGCATCATCCCAGTTGGATCTGGAAATGGTTTGGCACGTTCTGCCAATATCCCTACTAAACCTCAGGAAGCCCTCGCACTTATATTTACAGGCAGGGCAAAAAAAGTTGACGCTTTTCTTATCAACAACCAATATTCCTGCATGCTCAGTGGCATTGGTTTTGATGCACAGGTAGCACATGATTTTGCCACTAAGGCTTCGCGAGGTTTACTAACCTATACGCAACAGAGCATCATTAATTTTTTCAAAGCTCATCCCTATCAGTTTGAAATCATCATCGACGACTTCTCTTTCTTTACAGATGCTTTTTTTATCAGTATCGCCAATAGTAACCAATTTGGAAATAATTTTACCATTGCACCACAGGCAAGTATCAGTGATGGTATGTTAGACATAGTGATTGTTCAAAAAATGAATAAGGCAAAACTTCCCTTTGTGATGTTGAAACATATTAGAAGCAATAACAAACTTCAGGAACTGGTAGAATCTTTGAGTCTTAAGAATATCATCTACTTTCAAACTAAGGCATTAACTATCAAGAATTTAAAATATGCTCCTTTGCATATAGATGGCGAACCCAGAGAAACTGCAGAAGAATTTAAAATACAAATACTGGAAGGTTCCTTTAACCTTATCAGGCCTTAATAAACCTATTTCTTTAGTAAGCATAATTTGCTGAATTGATCCAGGTTAGTTTGGGTACTTAGGGCTATCTCTATATCTCTTTTCTCAGCAGCTGTAAGGTGAAAACTCAAACTGGCAGGTGCATTTTTCTTTGAGGGCACATACTGAAAACAAATTCTATACAAATCCGGACCATACGCATCAGAAAAAAAAGAGAGCTGCTCCTGCTGTGCGTAGTCCTGAAGTTTATACCAGTTTTTCTGTAATAATAAAAAAGGATTGGTTAATAAGCTTGCCAGACTATTGCTTTCCATAGGTTTTTCCCATTCGCCCAAACCCCTGTCGCGAATTTGAATTAACACAACAGCCTGTGTATTTTCTTTCAACCAATCTTTAAATGTATGGATGAATCGAAGAGCGGTTTCCTGACCAAAATTATCCCGCAGTCCTGCATCCATCACATCAATAATGGGCGAAGTAGGTAACCATACATTAGGCAATACATAAGGGAATGTGGCATTCATACGCAATGCAGAAAGAATATTAATCTGCTGACCATCCTGCTTTTGAAAAAAAGAATTAAAATCAATGGCATCAGGGTCAATTTTCATCAAATTCGCTTCTTTGCTGATAGGCCGCATAAGAAACCTGGCAGGATGCGTGCCAATAATCATTTTCCTGCCATCTCTTGTTATAACAGAATTAAAAAACATGAGCGGGATGGAAGCATTCTGCTCTGCCTTAGAATAGTTCTGCAACGATTTGGCAAAAGATCCCTGGGTGTTTTCATTTAATTTCTGCTCAAATGCATAGCCCCGGTCTTTGGCATAAGCAAACCCATTTACTTTAAATTTCTGAACAGGACCAATCAGGTCGCGGGAAACAAAGGAGGAAAATAACGGGTTCAACAGATCACGTGAAATATTTTCCGTGTATTGATGATTTTGTAAATCGATTGCCTTACCGGAGAATTTTTGTAAATATAATTCCCTAAAATAAGCTGCCCCTAACATACCTCCTGAAGCCCCTGTGATCAATAATGTTTGGTTCATCAGTTGCCCCTCCATCAAACTGTCCAGTTTTTGCAAAGTATTCATGGTAAATGCTGCACTCCTTGCACCACCGCCACTGGTATTGATAATATAGAGTAAAGGTTTTTCACTTATTTGTTTGCGCTTCCACTTTTCGAGTATGCCCAAATAATAGGCTTTGTCCGCAATAATATTGCTATCACTAGCTAGAGCATTAATAGCTTCACGATTGTAAAATGGTCTTTCCGATTTATTCAGGTAATTAAGACCATAAGCTTTGTTGCGCGGGTCTATGATTTCTTTTTGATACAGTAAATTCATTAGAAGATAAATCACCACCAACACTGGAATACTCCAAGTTCGCAACAATAAAGTGACCGCACCTGTAACAGCAACTAAGATTGCGAAGAAAATGGTGATACTGGCTGCAGCAGGTAATTGAAATAGTTTTTCGTCAGAAATATATCCTACTAAAACCAGAAATACAAAAGCAATGAGTATGGCAATAACAGCCGATACATGGTGTCTTGTAAATACACTATTCAGAAAATCTTCACTGTAATGCCGTACATCCCTTGGTTTTCTCAAACGAAAACTCGCGCTGAAAAACCAATCAACCGCCAATTCTGATTTTTCTTTGGGAAGCTTAGTTTTCAGTATGGCTTCATCATAATTGAAATTTGCTTTCTGTAATGTATTACCCAAACTATAAAAGATGGTCTTATCTGCACCAAAAAAATAAACAAAGGAAATGATAATAGAGAGTATAATTCCACCCGTAAATCCACCAACCAATAAAAGAATATCAGCTAATGACAATAATTCCTGGCTTTGTGCATAAGTGATCGCTTTGAACAAATAATACATTAAAAACAAAACAGGAATGAGTGCATTATTCATGCAATACTTTAGAAATGGCTGAGCTGTAGTGGCTAAAAATTTTACACTCTTACTGTGCAGTATAAATGTTGTGATATTCCAGCTCATCACAAAAATGCCGATGGCAAATCCTACAATAGCAGTGCTGACAGCTGTTACTTCACCAAAATATTCAGGGGCCAGAAAAAGCGAATTGGCACCAAATGTGAACATGAAATTTCCGGCTACCGTAGCAAAAAGAATATACCAGATGATCAAAAAAACCTGGTAACGCCTGAAGTGCAGCAAAAAAAGCTGAACAGGTAAAGAACGCCAGAACCCAATCAGGAATTGCTTCATATTGATAAGCGTAAATTAGTGATCAGCCAGTTTCATGCATTCAATTTGCATATCCATCCTCTTTTCTCACAATAAACAACATAGCAAACAATGACAAAAGTAATAGCATCCCCATCAGTTGGTGTAATTGTGCCATCCATTCAAATAAGCCCCAATTTCCTGGTACAATATTTTTGCTGGTCAAAACACTGCCAATACCCAGTAATACTTGTATCAAAACAACCAACAAAGGCATTAGCCTATATCTTCTAAAAACGGCACTGCCATTCACTTTAAAGAGTTTGATGGTCCAAAATATGATCATTACCAATAAAAGATATGCAATACCACGGTGAATGAAATGAATCATTATCGGGTTATTGATCAGATCCAGCATGATCAACTGGCTTGAAAATAAAGCATCCGGAACAATTGCCCCATTGATACTAGGCCAGGTTGGTGCTATATTGGCTGCTTTATGACCAGCCATCAAAGCCCCATACAATAACTGAAGCACCAATAATAACGTGATCACTATATTCCAGTTTCTAAGTTGGCTATGTTTGATCCTTTCTGCTACAGGTATCAGCAATTGCATGGCAAACCAAAATGTATAACACAAAAGGCCCATTGCAAAAATAAAGTGCAGGGCCAGTCGCGTTGGTTTAACATAAACCGCATCACCGGTTAATCCGCTTGCTACCATTATCCAACCAATTGCTCCTTGTAATGCCCCCAGAAAAAATAAAAAGAGCAGGGGTTGCACCATCTCCTTTCTGAAATGCTTTTTAAGCAATAACCACATAAATCCAATGATAAAAACCAGTCCGATGGTTCTTGCCCATAAACGGTGAAACCATTCCCAGAAAAAGATGAATTTGAAATCACTTAATGTAAAATCGAAATTAAGCAGCTGAAACTGTGGCGTACTGCGGTATTTGTTAAATTCTACCATCCATTGCGTTTCATTTAATGGTGGTAAAGACCCTGTGATAACATCCCATTGTGTGATAGATAAACCGCTGCCCGTTAATCGGGTGATGCCACCCAAAGCGATCTGTATCACCGTCATTCCTACGCCAATCAATAACCAGGTGGCCACCAATCTGGATGAACGCTCTCTTGTTTGCATAGTTCCTTTCTTATCAGTTACGAAGTTAACATATAACCCCTAACCCATGTTTTTTGTTGCGTGATTTTGAGACTATCGCTGCAATCTTTGTATTTTACCGGCATGTTAGCTACTCATTTTCAAACGGTATTGTTAGAAGCAGGGGCAGATGAAGCTGGACGTGGTTGTTATGCCGGACCGGTTTTTGCCGCAGCTGTGATCTTACCCAATGATTTTTATCATCCGCTGCTGAATGATAGTAAACAAGTTTCCGTTAGAGACCGGGAAACATTAAGGGAGGTCATCAAATCTGCAGCCATCAGCTGGGCTGTTGCCAGTATTAATAATGATGAGATAGATAAAATAAATATCCTCAAAGCTTCCTTCAAAGCCATGCACCTCGCCATTGACCAGTTGAAGCCCAGGCCTGGTTTATTGTTGATTGATGGTAACCGATTCATTCCCTATCCTTCCACACCCCATCAATATATTGTAAAAGGAGATGGCAAATATGCTTCTATTGCCGCAGCCAGTATTTTGGCAAAAACAGAACGAGATGCATACATGCAAAAACTCCACGAAGCATTTCCTCAATATGGCTGGAATAAAAATAAAGGTTATGGAACAT
The DNA here is from genome assembly GCA_943371455.1 of Chitinophaga pinensis. Taxonomy (GTDB): domain Bacteria; phylum Bacteroidota; class Bacteroidia; order Chitinophagales; family Chitinophagaceae; genus Sediminibacterium; species Sediminibacterium pinensis_J. The sequence continues at coordinate 7,946 of CALRUV010000032.1, forward strand.
TGCAACACCGGCAAGCCATTAAGGAGTTTGGCTTATGTGAGTATCATCGAAAAAGCTATAACATCTGATGACTTTGTTCCCATTCACAAGTCACCATTTTCATATAATTTGCTAAAAAATACTTTTTTCTAGCATCCAGCATCCAGCATCCTGCATCTAGCATCCAGCATCTATCCCTCATAATCCCAAACACCAGCACCCTCCCTGATCACTTCGTAATGATCACTGGTACAATCAACCACGGTTGAAGGAATCATACCACCTATGCCACCATCAATCACAATATCTACCAGCTTGTGAAAATTTTCATACATAAGTTCAGGGTCTGTATACTCTTCTACCATCGTGCCCGGTAAGGAAGCTGATAATAATGGATGACCCAATTCCTGAACAATGGTTCTGGCAATCAGGTTATCAGGCACCCTCAATCCAATGGTACTCTTTTTACTATGCAGTATTTTAGGCACTTCCTTACTGGCCGGAAGAATAAAAGTATAAGGACCGGGCAGGTGATTTTTTAACATACGGTACAAGGGTGTAGAAATACTCTTGGTGTATTTGCTCAAGTCACTCAAATCATTTACCACAAAACTGAGTTGTGCTTTCGAAGGGTCCATATTTTTAATTCTGGCAATCCTTTCAATGGCTTTGGGCTGAAAAATATCACAACCCAACCCATAAATAGTATCAGTTGGATAAATGACTACACCCCCCGCCAACAAACATTCGATAACCGTTTTAATATGCCGGGGGTTGGGATTGTCCGGATGAATAGTAAGAATCATACTGCAAATTACAACAAAGCGCAAATGCAGTCCGCATCCGTTTTCTATCGATACAAATCACCGTATAAATGGAAGAATTATTCTGCACTATAAGATGCATAAAAACATTGGTTAATAAATTAACAAAGAGATATTTGAAGCTTATTTATTGTACAATTAACTGTATTACTGATTATTATACAATTATAATATATGTAATTAATTATGGCCTACCATAATTCCAAATAAAAAGGCGGCCTTATGCCGCCTTCTGTTTGTTTGTAACCCCCTGTGAAAACTGAATGAAAAAATTGCTCTCGCAAATTCTATCATCTGGTGTAAAAGTAGTTAGCCAACAAAGCCGGAACAAGGGTATTTGCTGCCGAAAAACTGGGTGTTTTAACGGTATTTTTTCAGGTACCAATACCCGATCTTGGGGTCGCAATAAAGCAGAAATTAGCTGTCTAATAAATACAGGTATTCAATAAAATCTCCCCGATTAATTTATTCCAAAAAATATTAAAAAATGTAACCCTATGGTAGAAGTTGTAATGGTAGATGATCACGTTATGATGCGGCAGTGCCTTGCATCTGTTGTAAATTCCTTTGAGGGATTTAAAGTGATACATGAAGCCAATAATGGTAAAGAATTTATTGAATGGTTGAATCCGGATAAACTGCCGGATCTGGTTTTAATGGATATCAATATGCCTTATATGAATGGCCACGAAACCGCTGTCTGGCTCTCCACACATTATCCAAAACTTAAGTTCATTACCATCACTATGCAAAACGATGAACGGTCCATTATCCGTATGCTTCGCAGTGGTACAAGGGGGTATGTATTAAAAGATTCAGAGATCCTCGATTTTAAACAAGCACTGGAAGCTGTGATGAACAAGGGTATTTATATCAATACCGTTCTCTATAAACACATCATAGAAAACCTGCATGGGCATCAGGCAAATCTGGAAACAGAACAGTCTGTACTTAGTAATTTGAATGAAAGAGAAATAGAATTTCTTCGCTGGCTATGTTCTGATAAATCCTACAAAGAAATTGCAGTAGAAATGTTCCTTAGTCCCAGAACTATAGATGGCTATCGGGATGCACTATTCGAGAAACTGAAAGTAACTTCCAGAATTGGTTTGGTATTATTCGCCATCAGGAATGAGATTGTGAAAATTTAACTAGCCTATTAATCAAAAAATAAACCGTGCCTTTGTGCCTTTGTGTGAAAAAAATCTCTCACCAAGGCACACCGCGCTCGCCTAAGTTTAGCTGGCGAGAAGGCACCGTAAATTGTTTAAAAACAAAGCCCTCACATTATATGCGAGGGCTAGTATCATCAATACTTTAGAGTTTACTAAACTATCTCCCAAACTTCTTTACCACGTATTAATTTATCCAGATTGCCCTTGCCTTTTGATGCAATGGTTTCTTCAATCTGCAAACGCATGATATCTTCATAACAAGGTCTGTCGGTTTCAAAGAAAACACCAAATGGTCTGGGGAAATGGCCTTCTTCCTTTGTTGGATCATCAAACAAACGAATCAGGATCTGCGCTTTATAGAAATCCTTTTCATCATGGATCCACAAGTCATCGGCACTTACACCATTACCTAATTCTACCACAACTGGTTTCAGTCCGTCTATCTTGATTCCTTTTTGCTGATTAGCACCAAAAATCAAGGGCTTGCCTTGCTCAAGCATCAGGGTTTCTTCCTGCTTGGTTCCTTTTTCAGTAAAAATTTCAAATGCTCCATCGTTGAAGATGTTACAGTTCTGATAGATCTCCAGGAAGGATGAACCCTTGTGCTGGTAAGAACGGGTTAACATGCTTTGTAAATGCTTGGGATCACGATCCATACTGCGTGCAATAAAGCTGGCATCTGCACCCATAGCCAGTGCCAAGGGATTGAATGGATGATCTATACTTCCAAAAGGTGTACTCTTGGTAACCTTATTTACTTCTGAAGTTGGTGAATATTGACCCTTCGTCAAGCCATAGATCTGGTTATTGAACACCAGCATATTCACATCAAAATTTCTCCTTAAGAGATGGATGGTATGGTTTCCACCAATACTCAAACTATCACCATCACCCGAAACGATCCAAACACTCAGTTCTGGTCTGGCTGCTTTTAAACCACTGGCAACAGCCGTAGCGCGACCATGGATAGAATGCATACCATAGGTATTCATGTAATAAGGGAAACGGCTGCTACAACCAATTCCGCTGATAATTACAATATTTTCCTTTGGAATACCAATGCCGGGCATCACTTTCTGTACCTGCGCTAAAATGGAATAATCTCCACATCCAGGGCACCAGCGTACTTCTTGATCGGTAGCAAAATCCTTTGCTGTTAATAATGGGGCTGCTTGTGTTAAGGTTTCTGACATGACAATGATTTAGTGAGCAATTAATAATAAAGCATTACTAATTGGTGGTAGCAAATATCCTGATTAATTGCTAATTATGAATCCTTAATTTTTAATTATTTTGTAATTCCTCCCAATATTCTGCCGCTCTTCTGGTATGGGGCACTACAATGGTACCGCCTACAATATTGGCCACCGCAAAAATCTCATACATTTCTTCCGTATTCACCCCCAGTTCGCGGCTTTTACCCAGGTGGTATTTGATACAATCATCACAACGCAATACCATACTGGCAACCAAACCCAGCATTTCCTTGGTTTTTTTGTCTAGTGCCCCTTCCTCATAGGTATTGGTATCCAGGTTCCAGAGGCGCTTCATAACAAGGTTATTCTTGCTTAGAATGACTTCATTCATTTTCTCGCGATAATCGTTGAATTCTTGGATCAATGGACTCATATTTAAAAAATTTAGGGGATAAAAATACACATATACATACACTCGGGACTAAAGTCCCGAATAAACTGTTTAAAAATCCATTAGACCCTGCTCTGAAGAGCAGGGCTAAGATTAAACCAATAATTTATTGATGGGATACAGAAATTCTTGCTCCTTGACGCGATCTTCAATCAATGCTCTGAAGAGCAGAGCTATTTTAAAACCAATAACTAATTAAATGGGGTTGCAGAAATCTTTGCACCGCTCTTCAGAGCAATTCTTCAAAGAAGAGCAGGGCTAAGTTGAAACCAATAGTTTATTTTGTGGGTTACAAAAAACTTTGCACCGCTCTTCAGAGCGGTGATACAGGCAATAAATAATTTACACATCGGGACTTTAGTCCCGCGAATGCAAAGTATTTCTTTGTATTTTACCTATTCAAAAAATATAGATGAAAAAAATTCTGCTCTTATTAGCCCTCTGCTCATCAATTTGCGGGTTTTCACAAACTGATTTGATCAAAGTGACCGATATGCTTAAGATCAAGCAGATCAGTGGCGTAACCATTAGTCCGGATGGCAGCAAAGCGGCATTTGTTGTAAACAATATTGAACCGGATGGTGATACCAAATGGGAATTCAAATATTTCAACCAAATTTATATTGCATACCTGGATGGTTCTGCTGCCCCCAAAGCCTTAACCACCAAGGAAAATGCTTCACAACCCGCATGGAGTCCGGATGGCAGGCAACTGGCATTTGTTAGGGCTGTAGATAATAAACCACAAATATTTCTATTGTCCTTTGATGGCGGCGAGCCCATGCAACTCACCAAATTTAAATATGGTGCATCTTCGCCCAAGTGGAGTCCGGATGGCAAAACTATTTTGTTTGCTGCAAGTGTTTCTTTGAAAGATCTATTAAAAGATACCGACCTGAATCCGTCCAAAGAAATACCCAAATGGCCCTACGAAAAACCAGGATTTACGGATAATGCACCTTTAAAAAATAATTCCGCCAAAGCAGATCCCGATGGTCATTGGGAGGAAGTTCGTGCCTATCTGGAGAATAATACGGCAGATAAAAAAGCCAAAGTAATCAATAAACTCAATTTTCAGGAAGAAGCCACCACAAGTGGCGAATCTAGTTTCAACCATTTTTTTATGGTGAATGCAATTGCCGGAGCACAACCCGTTGCCATTACCCATGGCTTTTACCGCTTTACCGGTGCTGAATTTACACCGGATGGCAAACAACTGGTTTTAACAGGAGATATTGATGACCAGCAAAATCCTGACCGCTCACTGGAATCAGAAATTTTTCTGGCCAATATTGATGGTTCCAATTTGAAAATGTTATTAGGTGCAGAAGGAAAATCTTATAACAGTGCTAAGATCTCTCCCTCTGGTAAATGGCTGGCATTTCAATATGGCAATACTTCTTTTGTAGATGTTCCGGCTATGGCCATCATGCCTTTGAATGGCAGCAGTAAAGACATCACCAATATTCCATTCGATCGCAATAAAGGAAATTTCACCTGGAGTAAGGATGAAAAATATATTTATTTCACTTCTCAGAGTAATGGTGGTGCACCTCTTTACAGAGCCGATGTAAAAACAGCTAAGGTTGAAGCCTTATCAGATGTGGATGCAGGCATCAGCAGCTTCGACCTGAAAAATAATATCATCGTTTATGTAAAAACAGAAGTGGCAAACCCTTATGAATTATATAAAGCAGATGCTGATTTAAAAAACAACCAGCGCATCAGCAGTTTCAATTTTGATTGGGTTAAAAATAAAAAACTGAGTTTCCCTGAAAAGAAAAGTTTTGTAAATGAGAAGGGGTTAACTGTTGAATACTGGGTAATGAAACCGACCAATTATGTACCAGGAAAAAAATATCCTGCTATACTCGATATCCATGGCGGACCCAGTGCTATGTGGGGACCAGGCGAAAGTTCTATGTGGCATGAGTTTCAATATTATGCGTCAAAGGGCTATGTAGTGGTTTATGGCAATCCCAGGGGTTCGGGTGGTTATGGTGCTGAATTTCTGCGTGCCAATATGAACGATTGGGGCAAGGGCCCTACTTATGATGTGCTTACTTATCTGGATAAAGCTGTGGGAGAAGGCATGATTGATACATCAAAGCTGGCGGTTACCGGAGGCTCTTATGCGGTTACCTGGTTGCCTGGATTGTTGGTCACGACCAGCGATTTAAAGCTGCCTGTGCACAAAGAGGTGTTTATGACCTGGCTACATTTTTTGGGGAAGGCAATGCCTGGAGATTGGTACCCAATTATTTTGGTGGCTATCCCTGGGAAACAGCCACCAAAGCCATTTTAGAAAGAGAATCACCCATTACCTATGTACAGAATGTACATACCCCTTTAATCATTTTTCATGGAGAAAATGATTTGAGAACAGGCGTGATACAGGGAGAAATGTTATACAGAAGTTTAAAGGTTTTGGGCAGAACGGTAGAATATGTAAGGCATCCCGGCGGTACCCATGAATTAACCAGAACAGGTAATAACAGACAAAGAATAGATCAGATGTTGCGGACGATCGAGTTCTTTGAAAGATTTATAAAGCATTAAAAAATAGCCGCAGACCTGTCTGCCGACAAAGGCTGGTGTCCAGATTATTTTCTAAGAAAGAAATCTGCGCATCTGCGGCTAAAATATAACTACTCATACTACTTCACACTATTCAGCCAATCCTGTAAAGCCAGATACACTTTTTTAGCCACCTCTTCGTGAAAAACAGGTTTCATGATCCTTTTCTCATCTGCTGCATTACTCAGAAAAGCAATCTCCAGCAAGCAATTAGGGAAATCAGTGGGCGAATTCAATGCAAAATTGAAATTGCCGATATTGCCAAACTCTTCCAGTTTCAGCTCCAGCATTCTGTGTAATACATGCTGAGTTAATGGCCGGAATCCAATATGTTTATAATAGGTACTAACCCCTTTTATCTGAGCATTATTACTGGAATTCAAATGCAAACTGATGGCAAGATCAGGTTTCTTTTCCTGTAAAAAAAGGATGCGGTCTTTGTTGTCGAAACTGGTATCATTTCTGCGTGTCATGATGATATTTTTAACACCATTCCGTTTTAAAACGCGCTCCAATGCTTTGGCAAATAATAAAGTATAATATTTTTCTTCATGAGGTGCCTGGATACCGCCGGTTCCAGCATTGGTTCCACCATGACCCGCATCAATGGCAATTGTGAGGTATTTAAGTTCCATTTTGGAAGGCTGCCTTTTCACTTTCACCGTGAGGTATTTGCCATTGTAGCCAATACTATAACCCCAGTGTTGTTTATGTTTCAATTCAATAATAACGCGCACCACATCATCTTCCGTTTGGTTGTAATAAATGTTTTTTACTTCCTTCAATGATTGTAATTGCGTGATCCAGTTGGTATTACTTTGTACACCAATAATTTCAACAATAATCCTGGACGGATTAATTTCCATATAAGATTTATAGGGAAGTCTTTCCTCCATATTAATGTTCACATTATCCGTAATAGAATCGCCCTTGGCAATAAAAGATCCTGTTAGGTAATAAGGTTTTTCCGTTTGTGCACTATCCGGTTTAATATAAGATTTGTCTATAAAAGCAGTGTGCAATTTAGAAAGCCTTAGCTGGTAGAGATTTTTTGTAGAATCGATCACCCTGAGCAAAATATTGGTATCGATATAACCCATTTTGGCGCCGCCCAAACGATCCTCACCCATCCCATATGCTAAGGCAGGCAATTTGCCGGTTGATCTTACCAGCAAATAGCCATTGTTCTTATTTTGAGCACTTACCAACAATTGTCCTAAGATGCAAATAATGAAGAGGATTTTTTTCATAGATTATTAGGCAGTTTGCGTTTACTATTTTTATTCATTTTACCTGCTACTTTTCTTTCTCTACGAAAACTCCCCGTTCTCCTCGACTCCGCGGTAAAAAAAGACCCATTAACCGCAGCGGCGCATAGTAGAAGTGCTTACGCAGAGATCAATTAAAAGACAATTAAAGATAGTTTTAAGGCAATTGAAATCCTGTTAAAATATCTCCATTTGAAGGTTTTGACCATAAAAAAACCTCATCACCTTTAACAGTGATGAGGCCTTGTTTTAGCAAGCAATCGTAAAACAAAAACCAAATATTAAAAAACTTTTTGTAAAATACTACTTTTTTTTAATTTTTCTTATAAATGATAGCCGTCATCTGCCACCAATTTATCCGAAATTCTCCTTCTTGCTTCTTTTGTATTGAAGGGCTCCATTTTGGTAAATCGTTTTAACCCGATATGCATCATTCTCAGCTCATCTCCGTCAGCAAAGCTGTTCAGGGCATCCTTACCCGCTTTATTGATCCTGTCTGCCGCATCATACAGGAAGGTGCGCATGATATCTGTTTGAATACCAGCAGCAGCTTCCCCTTTGGTATCCACCAGCTTCATCACCCTCAATAGGGCACTTTCCGCATGAAAGACTTCAATGGCCATATCGGCTATATTCATCAATACTTCCTGTTCTTTGTCTAACTGCATCATCAGCTTCTGTACTGCAGCACCTGCCACCATCAGAATGGCTTTTTTAAAGTTGGCGATATACTTACGCTCTTTAGCAAAAGCACCTTCTTCTTCATTGCCAAAATCGGGGATGCTCATCAATTCTTTTTGAACAGCCATAGCAGGCGTCATCAGATCAAGCTTTCCTTTCATGGCGCGTTTCAACATCATATCAACTGTTAATAGTCGGTTGATCTCGTTAGTGCCTTCATAGATACGGTTGATACGGCTATCGCGGTAAGCTTTTGATATCAGGTATTCATCGCTGTAACCGTTACCACCGTGTATTTGCACCCCTTCATCCACTACAAAATCCAACACTTCACTACCATACACTTTAAGCATAGAACATTCGATGGCATATTCTTCTGCAGCACCTAATAAAGAAGCTGCAAATTCTTTACCACTAGCCAACAATTCATGTTCTTTATTATCAACCCATTTGGCAGTGCGATACAAAGCTGTTTCACAGATCCAAATACGGATGGCCATTTCAGCCATCTTGTGACGTATTGCTCCAAATTTGCTAATAGGCAACTTAAACTGCTCTCTTGTTTTAGCGTATTGAATAGAAGTAGTAGCAGCTCTTTTAGAACCGCCTAATGCTGCTGCACATAATTTTAAACGACCAATGTTCAGAATATTAAAGGCAATCAGATGGCCTTTGCCTATTTCTCCCAACACATTCTCTGCCGGCACTTTACAGTCCTGAAAATATAATTGAACAGTTGAAGATCCTTTGATACCCATTTTATGTTCTTCAGGCCCTTGTGTAAATCCTTCAAAACCTCTTTCAATGATAAATCCGGTGAATTTATCACCATCTATTTTAGCAAATACGGTATAAACATCTGCAAACCCACCATTGGTGATCCAGCATTTTTGACCATTGAGGATATAATATTTTCCATCATCACTAAGTTTAGCAGTTGTTTTTGCACCCAGAGCATCACTGCCACTATTGGGTTCAGTTAAACCATAAGCGCCTTTCCACTCACCCGAAGCCAATTTGGGAATGTATTGTTGCTTTTGTGCTTCTGTTCCAAAATATAAAATTGGTAAAGAACCAATACCCGTATGTGCTGCAACTGCCACAGAAAAAGAATATCCTCCACCCAGGCCTTCATTTACAATAGATGATGTGATGAAATCCTTACCCAACCCACCATATTGTTCCGGAAAGGAAGTAGATAATAAGCCCTGCTCACCTGCTTTTTCTAATAATATTGGCATGAGTCCCGGTTCCATCTTATCAATTCTGTCTATTGCCGGCAGAATTTCTGTCTCCAGAAACTGGTCGCACATATCCATGACCATGGTTTGCTCTTCATTGAAATCTTCCGGAATAAAGGTTTCAAAAGCATTACTTTCTTTGATTAACCATTCGCCGCCCTGCAGTGCTGTGGTTTGTTTAGTGGCTTCCATTGTAAGTGATTTATAAATTGATTTATTTGAACGATAACTAAATTAATTATTCATTTTTCGCTTAGGTTAAATTATCATACACACGTTGAAACACTTGTTTTACAGTTTCTATCTCTTCTTTGTTTACCCCAATCAATGCCTCACTCATGGTTTGATTAGCCAGGTTTATGGTGAGCTCTTGCAATGATTTGGCGGGTTCTGTTAAACAAACCAGGTTAATACGCCTGTCTGATTTAGAAGGCATACGCTTTACGAGTTTTTGTTTCTCCAGGTTGTCTATTAAACGAGTGATACTGGGTTTATCGCGGTAAGTACGGTTGCATAGTTCCTGCTGACTCAAACAATCTTCTTTCCACAAATGATAGAGGATACTCCATTGTTCAATGGTGATTTCTAATCCGGCCTGTCTGAAATTTTTTTGCAAACGCCTGGCCACAGCAGTTGATGCCATGCCATTGATGACGCTGTATAATTCTCCTCTTCTAAATTGGTTGTTTGGCATATAGTTAGTTATGCAACTATTTCAAAATAAGTTCGTTTCTTTGACACCACCAAGAATAAACCCTTAAATTTTACATATTGCACCCCGAATCGCATTATATAGGCTGGCAATGTTCCAACATTCATTATTACCGCTATGGAAAAGGGGTTAATTGGCTTTTTTGTTTGCATGGGTATGGAGAAAACGGGACTTCTTTTACGCACATCATGGAGATCTTGGGCAATGATTATACACTGATAGCCATTGATTTTCCTTTTCACGGAAAAACGGTTTGGCAGGAAACTTGCCCATTTGAGATGGCAGCTATAATCGAAATCATTGATTTGATAAAAAATGACCAGCAGCCATTTAGCTTATTGGGTTATAGTATGGGCGGCCGTGTGGCATTGTGTTTAACAGCCATTATTCCTCAAAAAATAAAGCAGATCGTGGTGGTTGCACCGGATGGCTTGCATAAAAACAAATGGCAATGGCTATCTACCCAAACCTATTTGGGCAAAAGACTTTTTGCTTTTACCATGCACAATCCCGGCTGGATATTTTGGTTAATGGAACTGGCTATGAAGGTTGGTTTGTTCAATAAAAGCATTCACAAATTTGTACACCATTACTTAGATAATCCGGCAGAAAGAAAAAGATTATACCAAAGATGGATGAATATGAGCAGGTTCAGGGTTGACAAACAAAAATTAGGATCAGCCATCCTTCAGCACAAACTTCCCTTGCATATGATATTTGGCAAATACGATCGGATAATTGTAACCCGCCATGGCATTGACTTTGCCAAAAAAGCAGCTCCCTATGTTCAGGTGCAGGAAATAGAAGCCGGGCATCTTTTACTGCAAAAAAAATACAGTAGTATCCTAACAGCACATTTTCTTTCATAATATTAGCTTTCTTTGTTGCTATGTACTGGGTAGCCATCATTATAACGGCTGTTTTACTGGCAGCTTATTGTTTGTTGATTCTGATCTACCGGCAATGGTTTATCAGATTGCGTACCTTCTCTATTAATAAGGACGCCATTCCACAAACAAGTTTTTCCATAATCATTCCAGCCAGAAATGAATCGGAGAATATCGGTGCATGTTTACAGGCTGTTTTAAATCAACATTACCCAACCCATTTATTGGAAGTGATTGTTATAAATGATCATTCAACAGATGATACGGAACAGATCATCAGAAAATTTCAATTGCAATACAATAACCTGGAATTAATTAATTTAAGCGATTTTTTACAAGGTGATCAAATAAACGCTTATAAGAAAAAAGCCATTGAACTGGCCATCAGCCAAAGTAAAGGAGATTGGATAGTAACCACAGATGCAGATTGTATCATGCAGTATTACTGGCTTGCGGCTTACGATGCCTATATCAAACATAAGAACCCGGTTTTTATAGCTGCCCCCGTAATGTTTATATCACAACCAGGTTTGTTAGCAAAGTTCCAGTTATTGGATTTCATGAGTTTGCAGGGTATTACAGCTGCTTCTGTTTCAGCCGGTTTTCATACTATGTGCAATGGAGCCAATATAGCTTACCGCAAAGATGTATTTGAAGAAGTAGGTAAATTCTCCGGAATAGATAAGCTGGCCAGTGGAGACGATATGTTACTCATGAATAAGATCAAGAAAAAATACCCTGATAAAATGGGCTATCTTTTTTGTAAACAAGCATTGGTTCTTACTGCCCCGATGCAAAACTGGAAAAGCTTTCTTAACCAGCGCATCAGATGGGCCAGCAAGGCAGAAAGCTACCAGGACAAATCAATCTTTTGGATACTTCTATTGGTCTATCTTGTGAACGCGCTGTTGCTGGTCCTTTTATTGGCTAGTCCGTTGATAGCTAATGGATTTAATAACTGGCTGATATTGATGCTTGCCAAAACAGGTATAGAATTGAGCTTTATGCTCCCTGTTTCAAGATTTTATGGGCTGTCAAAAGAGTTGGCATGGTTTCCTTTAATGCAACCATTTCACATCCTTTATACCGTATTAGCAGGCTGGCTGGGGAAGTTTGGAACTTACCAATGGAAAGGAAGGGAAGTGCAATAAATCACTAACGAACATCTTCTGTTCCTGGCCACCATGCATACACAATCAGCGGAATCATTATGATTAAAGAAAGGAAAAAGTACAATGCTTTTTTCATGGATATTGATTTATATATGGACCGTTTTTTTTACGTAAAGTTTAATTGTAAAGGCTTCTTTTCGGCAAAACTTGCTTTATTATCGGTAATGTATAATTGACTAATTTTCATTTGTGTTAACCAGAAATAAAAAATCAGCATTTACACGTAGGCTCTTAAGCAATAAAGGC
>CALRUV010000033.1:0-19831 GCA_943371455.1 Chitinophaga pinensis
CAACTTTTAGCATTGTTTATTTTGATGTCAGTTTTATAATTTATTACCTGCTCCGGGAAACATTCCCATTGAACAAGGTCTACCAGGTGCGTAGTTACATCAACAATACCTTCTCCTTCCTGTTCCACATCTAAAAACCAGGCTGGTCTTGTTAATACGGAACCGGAAACATATTTATAGAAATGGTGTACACTTTCTTTGGTAACTGCAGGATCTGCTTCGGTTCCTTTTTGCAGTTGACCAAATAAAGTTGGTTGCTGAGAAAAAGCCTTTTGCAGAATTGTTGTGATCTCATAACGTTCTGTCATAATATCATATAATAATGTTTTCTTTTGAGCAGCTAATGCAAATGCTTTTTGCAGTTTCAAAAATCCGCTCTCATTTATAACCATGGGCTTATCGGAAAAAACATGCAGGCCTGCCTGAACAGATTTTAAAATATAGTCCGTTTTTAATTGGTTATCCCCAGCCAGTACTACTACATTTCCTTTTTTTTCCTGCAGCATTTTATTCAGGTAATCATCACCTTCATAAACCTGCTCCTCCCAATGAGTGGGCGCTGTTGCCAGATTATTGTATCCTTTGATCTTTAATAAATGCTGGTCAAGGTCGTTCCCCTTTTTTCCATAAACAAATACTTTGGGGTCAACCTGTGGATACATAGATTTCTGTACCAATGCAGCATGAAAGTGCCCAGGATCAAGGGTTATGAGCTTTACCGATGGTTTTTGTGCTTTTGCAGAAAACAAGGTTCCTAAAATTAAAGTGACAATAAATATTTTGCGCATACGCCAAAAAAATTGTTGATGAAAACTTTTAACTATTAACTATTAATTTTTAACTGCTGTTTTTAACTCCTAATCCTTCAAAGGATCATCCTTACCTTTTGCTTTGGCATTGGCATAATTTAATCCTTTGTATTGACTGGCAATAAATTTAAATCCTTGTAAAAGATGGTTGAGATATACGGATTCTGCATAACTTTCTTTGCCGTGACCGAGTGTGGTAATCCAAACATTGCCTCCTTCAAAATGCTGGTACCAGACAGCCGGGTAGTAATCAGCAAATGAACCTGTATTTTTAGTGATCAAATCGGCCTGGTCTGTTTGTAAAGAAGATAATACATGAACCATTAACACTTTCATACCCGGATATAATTCTTTTCCAAAATAGCATTCATCAAATCTTTCCCAAACTGCAGGTACATCTTTCATAGACGGATGTGTCGGATCGATATTCTTTAAAGAAAATTTTTGTCCTTTAGCATGCCAGGAAAATGTTTCGCCAATCATTTGCTTGAACCATTTCCAGTTTCTTTCTGTTCCTGTAACTGAATGCACACCCACAAAGCCACCGCCCGCTTCAATATATCTTCTGAATGCCAAACGTTGATCATCTGTATCAAAAACATCATTGTTGGTGCTTGTAAACACCAGGAATTGATATTTCTTAAGACTTGCTTCATTAAAAACCGCAGGATCATCTGAAACCTCAACTGTAAAATTATTTTCTGCGGCTAATTTTTGAATACCGATAACAGCAGAAGGTATATTGTCATGTACATAGCCTTTCCCATTTTTAGTATACACTAGTACTTTGCTTTTAGCCAGTTTTCCATTTTGGGCAAGTAGAGGGGCATGAAGGCCAGCCGTAAATAAAAACAATCCTATTAAAGCTATCCAGCTTTTTAATCTTCCGTTATTTTCCATAGATGGGTGTTTAAACAATAATAAATAAAGCGTTTTTATTCAATAATATGGAATTTGCAACCAATAGCTTTTGGGTATAGTAAGACAAATCATAGGCAAACTTTCTAAAATCAGCACTTTTTTCAACTAACTTATTCCACATTGTGGAATTAAATACTCTTTTAACAGGCCCTATTAATTGAGCAGAAAGGATTTTAAAGAAAACAGGAAAAAATATATACAACCGATGCAGCAAGATAAAGGGCATGATAGTCTTGATTTGTTGGTACTTGTCTATGCAAATAGTAGGGATACTGAAATAAGAATCAGCCGAAATCCAATATCCATAAGGAATAACAAGAAATAATTCCTTCCCGGCTGGGCGATTTAATGGCAGCATTTGCATAAAACAGATAATTCGGATGACCTTAGTAAAAACTAATTTACAGCGAACCGATGCGTACTGTTTTATAATCTACGAAAAGCTTTTCGTAGATTATAGACTAAATTATTTTAGTGATTGATTTAGGAAACAAAAACTATATTAAATTGACTAATATTTAACAACTGCCAAAAAAACGGGTACGATTGCCCGTGCTAACCTGTAACCAAAAACCAATTCTTGCCATTATGAAGAAAAATCTGAATGCTTCTAAAGCAATTCCATCCTCAGGCATACTATACATGGTATGTTTTCTGTTACTGATGGGATCCTTTACAGTTAAGGCAGCAGCCGGTTGGAAAGAAAACCGCCTTTCTGCCCCATTAACCCCACCATCAAATGTTACTGGTAAAGTAACCGATTCGAAAGGCGCACCATTAGAAGGTGTGAATGTGTTGATTAAAGGTACCACCCGTGGTACAGCAACCAATGCACAAGGAACTTTTAGCCTTGCGAATGTACCCGACAATGCTACCCTGGTTCTAAGCTTTACAGGCTTTGGCACACAGGAAGTGAAAGTTAAAGCGGGTTCGCCTGTTAATATTTCACTTGCAGAGCAGGTTTCCGGTTTGAATGATGTAGTGGTTGTAGGTTATGGTACACGTACCAAGAAAGACCTTACCGGTGCCGTTTCACAGGTAAAAGCCACGCAACTGGAAAATGAAAACCCAAGATCAGTTCAAGACATGTTAAGGGGTAATGCTCCTGGTCTGGATGTAGGCTTCGACCCCAGTACCAAAGGAACAGGTGCCGGTTTAACTGTAAGAGGTAGAGGTACCCTTACTGCCAGCTCAGACCCATTGATTGTATTGGATGGTGTGATCTATCCGGGTACAATGGCCGATATCAATCCTAACGATATTGCCACCATTGACATCTTAAAAGATGCCAGTTCTGCTGCCGTATTCGGTGCCAGATCTGCTAATGGCGTTATCCTGATCTCCACTAAAAGAGGTAAGGTAGGCAAACCAGTAATTACGGTGAACAGTAATATTGGAATGAATAAAGTACTTAATCAACCGCACTTATTAACCGGACCAGAGATCTTAGATTTCCGCGAAGCTGCAGAATGGGCTAAAACCAATTTTGATTCTACTTCCAGACCAGGTGTACAATATAAGTTCCTGAATCCTTCTAAACTACCTTCCACTTTTACTGTGGCACAATGGCTGGCTTTAGACGGATCTACCGGTCTTGACCCTACAACTGTTTGGTTAAACCGTAACGAGTGGAAGCCTATTGAGCAAACCAATATCAAGGCTGGCAATTATATGAATTGGGAAGACCTGATCTATAATAAAAATGCCATACAGAATGACCATACGGTAAGTATTGCGCAAAGAAGAGATGATTACAATTATTATTTCTCTTTGGGTTATTTGACCAATGAAGGCATTACAGTTGGCGATAAATACAAAACATTCCGTACCCGATTTAACCTGGAAGCAAAAGCTGCTGAGTTTTTAACAGTAGGAATTAATTTCCAATATTCCAATAGAGATGAAAGTACGGTTCCTGTAACTTTTGGAAATATTGCCTCCACACCACCTTGGGGCTCATTTTACCAGGCAGATGGTGTAACATTGAGACAAAGTGCTAATGACGACCCAGGTTCTAATACACACCCTTTTCTAGACCAGGCTTATAACACCCGTTTGTACAAATACGATGACTTCTTCGCCTCTATTTTTGCAAAAGGCAAACTACCATTTGGCTTTTCTTACCAGGTTAACTTTTCTCCACGCTATGATGTATTGCGTGAATACCAGCATATCTCCTCTAAAAAACCAAATGTGGCTGCCAGAAAAGGTATCGTGAACAGAAGAAACCAAACCGTTTATTCCTGGCAGTTAGATAATATCCTGCGATGGAACAAACAATTTGGTAAACACACATTTGAAGCAACCTTCCTTGTCAATGCAGAAAAATTCCAGTCATGGAATACCAATATCCAGGCTGAAAACTTTGCACCCAATGATAACCTGGGATTCAATTCCATTCAGGCAGGAACACTGGCACCTATCGTTTCCAGTGACGACCAGTATGAAACAGGAGATGCCTTAATGGGACGTGTCAATTATAATTATAACCAGCGCTACTATTTCACCTTTACTGCCAGACGTGATGGTTATTCTGCATTTGGTCAGTCAAACCCCAGAGCTACCTTCCCTTCTGCCGCTTTTTCATGGGCCATCAGTGAAGAGAGATTCATGAAGAATCTAGACAAATGGTTGGACTATGCCAAAGTAAGGGTATCCTACGGTGAAAATGGTAACAGACAAATTGGACGTTATGCAGCTTTGTCAAACCTTTCATCCGGTACTTATAATTTTATTACCTCTGGAGGTACTGTTTACAATACTTCTTATGTTCAGGCAAACAACTTATCAAATCCTAATTTGAAATGGGAAAGAAACAGTTCAGTGAATTTTGGAATTGACTTCTCTATCTTAAAAGGTAAAATAAGTGGTTCATTTGACTTGTATAACAGAACAACTAAAGACTTGCTGGTTAACCGTTCATTACCCACTGTTTCAGGATTTGGTTCTGTACTGGTAAATCTGGGTGAGGTACAGAATAATGGATTTGAAATTTCTGTAACCACACAAAATATGCAGAAAAAGAATTTTATCTGGAATACCACATTTGGTATCTGGAGTAATAAAAACAAAATCGTCCATTTATATGGTGCCACACCAGATTATGATGCTACAGGAAAACAGATAGGTTCATCTGAAAAGGATGATATCAATAACGGCTGGTTTATCGGTCGTGCTATTTCTGAAATCTACGATTATAAAACAATCGGTGTTTGGCAAACTGCTGATGCGGCATTAGCTAAATCATTCGGATTTACACCGGGCGATTTCAGATTACAGGACACGAATGGTGATGGTAAATATACCGTTGCTGATAGAGAGTTTGTAGGCAATTCCGCTCCAAAATATTCCTGGAATATGCGTAACGAATTCAAGATCTATAGAAACTTTGATTTCTCCTTTACCCTTTATGCTAGAATTGGTCAGATCACCAGGTTCAATGAAGCTACCAATGGTGAAAGAAACCAGGGACTTGTGTTTTATGATCGAGTGAATTTTTATGAAGTTCCTTATTGGACGCCTTCTAACCCTACTAATGAGTGGGGTAAATTATATGGTCAGAGAGGAGGTGGAATTACCTGGAACCATTATAAGAAATCTTCCTTTGTTAGGTTGAGTAATGTTAGTTTGGCCTACACCATTCCAGCAGCTATTACCAAAAAGTGGAAAATAGACGCATTTAAAGTTTACTTTAATTTAGTAAATCCAAAAGTATTCTCTAACTGGGATTATTTTGATCCGGAATACCATGGTGCTAATGGTACAACTAACCAAACACCTACTCCAATGACTTATAATTTTGGATTAAACCTAACTTTATAAGCTAACCTGTAAAAAATAAATAAATGAAAAATATTAATAAAATATTCACCCTATCAGCCATCACCCTACTGGGCGTGATGATCTTAGAGAGTTGTAATAAGGATTGGCTTACGCCCAAACCTTTATCCATTAACTCACCGGAAAATACCCTGGTTGACGCCATTGGTTTTAATGCCGCTTTAAATGCCTGTGCCAGAAACCTGCGCGATGAGTGGTATGGTGATGGTGCGCCAATTATTACCGAAACCATCTTCTCAGAAGTTGCTGTAGAGGGAACGGATGATAAAACAGGTCCTGCGCAAAATATGGACCTGCAAATCAAACCGGATGCCCAATTGAACAGTGGTGATTTTAATAGAATTGGTTGGTACTGGAATCAGGAATGGGTGGGTATTCGTTTAGCCAATACTATTGTTTCGCGCCTACCTGCAGCTACTTCAATTCCAGAAGCCACCAGAAATATCATTTTGGGTAAGGCTTATTTTTTCAGGGCCTATGATTATTACCGTTTAACCAATCAGTTTGGTGATGTTCCTTGTCCCTTAAAAGAATTAGCTGAAGCCAAAACAGATTATGCCTCTGTAAAAAGAGAAGTGATTTTGCAGCGCATGAAAACTGATCTTGATTTTGCTGTACAACATGTACCCTGGACATCAGATAAGGGTGATGTAAACAAAGGTGCGGTTTACCATTTATTAGCAAAGATAAACCTCTCTTTAGGTTTGTTTGATGAGGCAATTACTGCTGCATCTGCAGTTATTAATAGTGGTACTTACAAATTAATGACCAACCGTTTTGGTATTGATGCAAGTATTGCCACAAAAAATGTTACTTGGGATTTACACCGTCCGGATAATAAAGCTGCAGCTGCCAATACTGAAACCTTATTCCTGGTTACAGATCGTTTAGGTGTTCCTAATAATTTTGCAGGTGGTAATCGATCCATGCGCCAATGTGTACCTGGTATTTCTATTGCCGGTATCGTTACACCAAATGGAGGTGTAGGTATTTCTCCGCTTGCTGGTGTTGAATTTGATAATATGCAATGGTATGGTCGTGGTATTGGTCGTTGCCGTTCAACCCCTTATTACTATAAAGATATTTGGGATGATGTAAATGATCATAGACATGATTCCACATCCGGTAACTGGGTGTACATGGAAAACCTTCGTTATAGTAATCCTGCACTAAAAGGAAGGGATCCATATTATGGTCAGAGATTACAATTGTATAGTGCATCAGGTAAACAATTGTGTAATGGTAAGGATACTTTACGCAGATGGTATCCTTGGCCTCATTATAAAATTTATGTTCCTGATGTTGAGAATACACCTATGCAGGGTGGACATACAGACTGGTATGTGATGCGTTTAGCAGAAACTTTCTTAATTCGTGCAGAAGCCTATGTTTGGAAAGGATTGAATGACCTTGCCATGGCAGACATCAATGCAGTTAGAACAAGGGCCAAATCTGCGCCTTACACCAATGCAGCCAATATGAATATCGGAACTGTATTGGATGAAAGAGCCAGAGAATTGTATTATGAAGAAGGTCGTAAAACAGAGCTTACCAGAATAGCTTATTTGTTTGCAAAAACAGGCAAAGCTTATAATGGTAAAACTTATACACTGGCTAACTTTTCTACCTCAAACTTTATGGTGGACAGAATTTTGGAAAAGAATATTTTTTATAAAACAAATTTCATCACTAACCACCAGGATATGATGAAGATCAGTCCTTACCACGTGTTATGGCCTATTCCACAATCAGCTATCCAGGGTAATACAGATGGTAGGATCAACCAGAATATTGGTTATTCAGGTGCTGAATTAAATGTGCCTGCATTGGATAAGATTCCTGATTAATAGCAACGCCATTAAATAGTTTAAAGAAATGCCACACCTTTAGAAAGTGTGGCATTATCTTTTGTTACATTTATACCCTTACTATCAAACCTTGCTGTATGAAAAAAAACGCCTTATTCCTCTTAGTTGTAAGTATCTGTTTGATCTCTTTTAAAGGATTTACGCAGGAAGCAAATGAGCCCTTACTTAAAATTATTGACAGGTCATTGCAATCGGCTGTTGAACAATATAAGTATCTGGGCACCCAATTGCCTGCTGATGTTTTGCCTAAAACCTATTACCCACTTACCAAAAAATTTGAAACCAGTAAATCAAGCTGGTGGACCAGTGGTTTTTATCCGGGATCACTTTTATATCTCTACGAATATTCAAAAGATCCTGCTTTACTTGCTGAAGAAAAAAGAATTGAAAAAGTAATTGCAAAAGAACAGTTCAACAAAGGTACACATGACCTGGGCTTCATGATGTTTTGCAGTTTTGGCAATGCCAACAGGTTAGCCCCTTCTAAGGAATATGATGAAATATTGTTGAATAGCGCCAAATCACTTTCTACCAGGTTCAAACCATCTGCCGGTGTAATAAAATCATGGGACCATGGCTCCTGGAAATACCCTGTTATCATTGATAATATGATGAACCTGGAACTCTTATTCTGGGCAACAAAATACAGTGGTGATTCATCCTTTTATAAAATTGCCGTAACACATGCCAACAATACCATCAAAAACCATTACCGCGCAGATCATAGCTCCTGGCATGTGGTGGATTATGATGATACCAACGGACAAGTAATTAAAAAACAAACACACCAGGGCTATGCAGATTATTCTGCCTGGGCCCGCGGACAAGCCTGGGGGCTCTATGGTTATGTAGTGATGTATCGTGCCACGAAAGACAAGAAATACCTGCAACATTCCAATAATATTGCTGCCTTTATTTTAAACCATCCCAAACTTCCCGCTGATAAAATTCCATTCTGGGATTTTGATACACCAGAGATTCCGGCAACCTATCGCGACGCTTCAGCTGCTGCCATTACAGCTTCTGCACTATTAGAATTGAGTAAGTATGTGGATGCAAAAAAATCTGATGATTATGTAAAAGTATCAGAAACCATTATTCGTAACCTTTCTTCCAAAACTTACACCGCGCCCTATAAAGAAAATGGCGGTTTTATTTTAAAACATAGTACAGGTCATCTGCCCGGCAATTCGGAAGTAGATGTACCACTCACCTATGCCGACTATTACTATATAGAAGCCATGCTGCGTTATAAAGCTTTAAAAGCTAAAAAATAACTTCTATTTCTCTGTGAACCTCTGTACCTCTGCGCCTCTGTGTTAAAAGAAAATAATCAATCACCTGTATATATTCTTTTAACACAGAGCCACGGAGTTACGGAGTTCCACAGAGATATTTTTTTGCCAAACAGCCGTTATAATGCCTCCTACACCGATTTTTCGTTGATTTTACGAAAACGTTTTCTTTTATTTTCGTCAATTGGCTAACTTGCTATTGCTAACCAACAGCACCGTCATACCATTGATTGCCATCTATGAGCACGAATTTAAAATTACTCGCCAAAGAACTAGGTCTTTCCATTTCATCCGTATCCAAAGCCTTACGTGATAGTTATGAAATAAGTGCAGAGACCAAAAAAAGGGTTAGGGAAATGGCCGATAAATTAAATTACCAACCCAATCCCTTTGCCAGCAGCTTACGCCGGAAAAAAAGTATCACCATAGCAGTAGTGATCCCGGAAATTGCCAATAATTTTTTCGCATTGGCCATGGATGGTATTCAAATGGTAGCGCAACAGAAGGGCTACCATGTGCTAACCTATCTTACCCATGAAGACCATAAGAACGAAGAATCAACCATACAGCAATTAAAAGGTGGCAGGGTTGACGGCGTTTTATTATCCCTGTGCAGAGATACTGCTGATGTAAAACACCTGGCCTCATTGCATGAAACAGGGATCCCCCTGGTATTTTTTGATCGGGTACCGGAAACCATGGAATGTCCTACGGTAACTACAGATGACTACGAAAGCGGCTATAAAGCAACAGAACACCTGATCAAAGCTGGCTGTAAAAAAATCTCTTGCTTATCTCTCTCCAATTATCTATCCATTACCCATAAACGTATGAAGGGTTATGAAGACGCGCTTCAACACCATAACATAAAGCTGGATCCAAAATGGGTTTTGCAATGTACTAATGACAATGCCACTAATTTGGCGATGATCACTAAAATGCTCAACAAAAAAGACAGACCTGATGGCATTTTTGCAACAGTTGAAAAGCTGGCCATATCTACCTATTATGTTTGTCAGGACATCAAACTAAAAATTCCGCAGCAATTGAAAGTGATCAGTTTTTCTAATCTCAGAACAGCTTCCTTACTTAACCCTTCCCTATCAACCATCACACAACCTGCTTTTGAAATAGGTAAGGAATCTGCCGCATTACTATTCAGGATGATAGAGAAAAAAACCTTTGGCAATAGAATTGACAAGATCGTATTAAAGAGCAGTTTGATAGAAAGAGACAGCTCTAAAAAATAAGCTACCAGGTATAAGTAGCCACTGCACCAGCACCCAATACCATATTGGCCTGTTGCTCTTTATAAGCTATATGAAATGACCTGATAGCAGTTGCATTATTCAATACTATTAATACGGTTTTACCTTCCGGTGTTCTAAAAGCAACATTGGGTAAATTATCGGGCAAATTAGAAGCAATGCGCACAGACCCGGGACGAACAAGTTTAGATGCATGTGCAATAATAAAATAAGCCGGATTACGGATGGCTTTTCCATTAGTGATAGTAATGGCGCCCAAACATTTGGTGCATCCACCTTTTGTGTGTGGTTTATTCTGTTCATCGGCAGCCAGGTTCCATTCCAAAGCTATCCTACTCCAATTGCGCATAGAGCCAATGATCACATTTTCCATATGCCAGGCAATATCACCTGCATAATTACCCGGAGCTCCAATCCATTGTTCTGTAAAATAGATATTCTTCTCAGGAAAAGCATTATGCACTTCTGATAAAGCTTCAATTTTTCCGCCATAGAGGTGAAAGGCCGATCCATCTATATAAGGTGCTGTAAACTCATCTGCTAAAATGGAAAGTGGGTATTCGGGTTTATCACAATTATGATCATAAATAATGATCTTGGTTTTAATTTTTGCTTTTTGAAATGCTGGTCCCAAAAAGTTCTTGATAAAGAAAGCCTGTTCCGTTGCAGGCATATACAAACTGGGATTATTGTCCGGATTCAATGGCTCATTCTGAACAGTAACTGCATCAATGCGGATACCATATTTGGCCATCGACTGAATATACTTTACAAAATAGTTTGCATAAGCCGTGTAGTAAACAGGCATTAAACCCCCTCCCTTAAAATCATTGTTATTTTTCATCCAAACCGGTGGCGACCAGGGCGATGCCATGATCATTATTTTTGGATTGATCTGTAGAATCTCTTTTAAAACGGGTATTACATTTTTTTTATCAGGCCCCAGGTTGAACAATTTCATCTCAATATCACTTTCCTGATCTGGAAGATCGTTGTATGAAAATGTTTTTTCACTCAAATCAGAAGAACCCAAACTTAAGCGCAAGTAACTAACACCAATATGGTTTCCGTCTGTAGCAAAAAGATCTTTGAGCAAAATTTTTCGCTTCTCCGGATTTAATTTAAGGAGGTTACTGGCAGATCCCCCGGTTAATGAATAGCCAAACCCATCAATCGTTTGGTAACGTATAGAATCTGAAACCCGGATAACTGCATATGCAGAAGAATCCTGTTTGGAAGAAAACACATTGCTTGTATTCTTTTGGAAATAAACAGATTTACCTGGATCTGTAAGCCAGGTAATTATTTTTGTTTGCGCATCGGAATTAATGGCACCAAATACACCGGCGAAAAAAAATAGGACACCTAAACATTTGTTCAATAAAATCATACCCAGAAATGATTGTACAGGCAAAATTAATTTAAAGATACATTTAGGCAAGGGATGACACTTTCATCTTTTTCGCATCCCAATGAATGGCTTTATTGAGTTCTACACTTTTATTGCAAAGTATGGCCGGACCTGCTGCTCTTAGTCCAAAGGAAGCATCTTCCAAAACGGGTTTGCCTGTTCTGATAGCTTCAAAAAAATTGATCATATGATCGAGCCTGCTATCATAATTTTTGGGTGCTTCAAAAACAATCTCCGGAAAGTCTTTCATTTTTTTATCGTCTGTTGAATACTTGTTATTGTAATCAGCCAATAAAGATTCCTGCATGCTTTTAGGGAAACTTTCCATTGAATCATAGCCCCCAATACCTGGCGCTACCGGTCTTTTGAAATGCTTGATACGAATGCTGTTATTTCTCACTTCTATCACGCCTTCTGTTCCAATAAACCGGGTGCTGGAACCGCCTCCCGCACCATCAGCCAGATTCACCCTGGTAAAAAATTGAAAGCCATTATGCTCTTTGGTTTTGGGATAACGCATGATACCTGAAACAATATCATAGGCATCTCTCCCATCCTTCCAGTAATTCAATGCGCCTGCGGCATAAATTGTATCAGGACCCAATGAATTGGTTACCGTATGTAATCCGGTAAAATTGTGTACGAACAGATCGCCAGCAACTCCTGTTCCATAGGCTTTGTAATTGCGCCAATGAAAAAAACGAACAGGATCAAAAGGCACTTTAGGTGCGTCGCCTAAAAACATATTCCAATCAATAGTTTTGGCACTGGCATCAGAAGGAATGGTATAGTTCCAGGCACCGTTAGCTGAGTTTCTATCAGTATATGCTTCTGCATAAGCTAACTCGCCAATGATTCCTTCCTTATAATATTTCTGTGCTTCTAAAAATAAAACAGAGCTGGCCGATTGGCTACCCACCTGCACTACTTTACCACTAGCTTTTTGCGCAGCAATCACTGCCAGTCCTTCTTCTACATGGTGAACCATGGGTTTTTCGCAATACACGTGTTTGCCTGCTTTTAAGGCATCAATGGTAATGTGATCATGCCAGTGATCGCAGGTACAAACCAAAACAGCATCAACATCTTTTTTGGCTAAGATCTCTTTATAATTTCTGGTAACGAATAAATCCTTACCCCATTTTTCCTGTGCCCTGTCTAACCTTCCCTGGTAGAGATCGCATACAGCCACAAGTTCTACGCCGGGCACTTTTAAAGCGGTATCCGTATCATAATGTCCAATAATGCCTGAACCGATCAAAGCAATTCTAACCTTATCATTGGCTGATATTGTAACCTGAGAAACCAATCTTTGTATATTTTGCTCATTGGCTAAAGCAGATAAGCCGCCGATCACCAAAGAACCAGAAGTACCAAGAGTTTGCAGGAATTTTCTTCTTGAAGTAGACATAGCAATTTTTTAAGAAAAATGAAATGATAAAACCGGTTACCCGCTTTTCTGAATTTTAAGGTACAAAGATTTATGAAATATTAATCCAATTCTTTAAGGGCCTGAATGGTTACAGGACCTTGTAAACCAGAAGATTCAACATTCCATTTAATGGCTGTGAACAAACCATCAGCACCTCTATTTTGTGCTAGTCTTGCAGGGAAATTGGTATTGTAAAACTTCTTCCACACCACCCCGGTTTTTTCGAGGTGCCTTATTCGGTTAGACATACCATTGGTTACTTTTATTGTCAACAAATTATCGGCTTGCAATAAGCTGGCAGGAATGGTTAACTGATAAACCGGCCCAAGTAATACGCCCATTTTTTTCCCATTCAGAAATACTTCTGCGGATTGTTTTACTTCTCCTAATTGCAATAAATAATGATTAGCGGCTATTGTTGGTTTGGCAAAATGAGTAGCATAACTGGCAGTACCACTAAATTGCTGTTTGTCTTCTTCCGAGAAATTGGTCCAGTAAGAAGTTCCTTCTAAAATTTTACTGGCGGGGATAGTTGGACCGCCGGACAAAAATTCCAATTGCCATTTTCCTGTAAGTGTATCAGGTGGGGCAGTGATATTTTTAAAGGTTGAAAAATAAGCGCCAGTTTTTGCAATAGAACTTGTTTCAATGATCATGCTGGCACCCGGTAATAATTGAAGATATATTTGCAGCTTATTTTTTAACCATCTGTATTTGGCTTTCCCAGTTTCTCCCGTCATGGGATCATATTGAAAAACATATTTTTCTGTAGCTTCCAGCGGAACCCAATCGCTAAATATTTTTTGGGTGGTATTGGCAATAAAATAATAATAACCCTGAGCAGATTTTCTTTTAGTGAATTGCAAGGAATGATCTGTGATAGTTTCTCTTTGAACACCTGCTTCTGCCAGCAATGCTGCCATATCTTTTCCTATAAGAATTTTACCCAAACCCCATGAAGCCATTTGAATATTTGATTGTTTTACGGAAACAAACTCAAGTTGTTGGATCAGATTTTGCAGGGTTTTCTGGTTCTTCTCAAATGCATACAGGCCGGGAACTTTCGAAGGAATTTTATTTTGAAATATAAGAGTGGCTCCCAATTTTACTAATCTTAATAATGATTGCATGGTTGCAAGTGGTATATAACTTACATCACTTAAAACAATGGTTTGATAGTTTACGCCACCTGTATTGAGCAGCCCTTTTTCTGTTCGCAACTGTTTGATCTGATTGTCTGATATAAAATCAAATCCATAGCCATTTTTTAATAACCATTCTCCCGTTAAGTTAAAAGGGGAATTTTCCCAACCCAACATGCCATCAAAATGATGCAATAGATTTCTGCCGGGCATCGCCAGCCTATCGTTAAATGGAAAATAATACAATACATCATTGGCAGGTTTTCCTCTTTGTAAAAAACTCTGACAACGTGTAACATATTTATTCAAAGTGCCGAAATCCTTCCAGATCGGGTTAGCAGGCGTTAGGTGAACGGCGGCATAAAATAACCAACCAGGCCAAACAGCATCCTGAGGTGAATAATTAGTGCCATGCCAGAACAGATGGTTAACGCCACCAATAAAATATTTATCTACTGCCAGTTTAACATCGCCCAGGGAAGATTGAAAATGTTCGTTTAACCAGGTTGCAGCTTCAGCAGAAGCCAGTGGTTTACCAGTTACATGTGCTGCAGAAGTAGCAAACTTAAACCGCAAAATATCAGTGCCTTCTGTTTCAGGTATATCAACTGCTGCATAGAGATCTAGTATATTGGCTGGTGAACCGTGCGACTGATTTCGAACCATTTTATTTTTAGATGCCGCCCATTTTTGCCAGGGTTGTGTAAAATTATCAAGAAGAAGATCTGAAATGGTTTGGCGATAATCTGTAAGTACTCTTATACCTAAATCCGAACTATCCCTTGAAAAAAGTTGGGGCAGGTAATTTTTTAAGTCGTACCCTCTTCTTTTTTTAAATTCTAAGAGCAGATCTGGCGTCCAGTTACTTTGTCCGTTGGCATCATCTACCTCATAACTGTCATTAAAAAAAGAACGAATCCCGGATATATTGTTTCCAATGAAAGCTGTATCAAATTTTCGCAAATAGTGTTGTAAGGCACTTGCACTAAAATGGTCTATCACATCACCTTCGCCACCGGGGGCAGCCCTTTCTACCAGTTTACCATGGTAACCCATAAATAAGGCGATCACTCTCCATTTTCCGGCTGGTGCTTTCCAATTTAATTTACCGGACATATCCATCTTATGGGTTAGATCAATGCTTGTGCCATCATCGCTGAAAGCCATTACAGTAAAAGGTTTCAGAGATATGCCAAAACGAACCTGATCAAGTGCATATGCTTGCAAACCTGCATTTGCAGCAACAGGCTTTTTAAATGTGGAAAGGTCTATGATTTGTTTACTCTCAGAACGGTAATAGGGCTCTTGTTTAAATTGAATGGGTTCTATGATTTCCTCTCCTTCCAATAAATGATAGGTCTTGATCATTGCATTTTTAGATGCGTCATCTGGTTTTACCCAAGGGCCACCAAAGGGCCAGCCAGTTGCATTGGCCAAGTCAATTCCTAATTGTAAACGCTTAGCTTCCTGCAAGGTATATTGCAACATATTCATCCAAGGAGCCGACAAATAAGGAATGAATAAATTTTCAGCCCCTTTCACCCCATAGATCGGTGTGATCTCCAATCCGCCCAAACCTGCATCACGGTATTGCTCCATTGCGGCAGTAAGGTTTTTTTTATCAACGGCACTACCCTGCCACCACCACCTGGTCCAGGGCTTCATCGTTTGATCAAATGCAGGCCATACTATCTGTGCATGCACTTCTGTTATACAAAAGAGGATGGTAAAATAAATGCTGCAATATTGTATGCGTTTAATCATCATCATATTATCACTAAGAAGAAAAATACCTTTTAAGTTTTACCAGGTTTTCAGGAATCGCATTTGTATTCCAATGCTTGTGAATAGCCATTGCCGCACCAATAGCGGATGCTTCAGAAACTTCTGCTGCATATACTTCTTTATCAGGAAAAGCTTTGGCTAACAAATGCATGAATAGGGCATTATGCGCAAACCCGCCATCAACATAGATTTTATCAACAGGTTTAGTTTTCATCACAAGCGAAGTAGAAAATCTTTGTTGTTCTATGATATCAAACATCAATTGATGATAGGCTGTTTCATAATCAGGAAAATCTTCCAGCTTTCGGGTACTAAAAACCGAATGGTGCATGACAGAGTCATAAATGGTAACATCCTTATTCCTTTCAATAATGAGGTTGCCATTATAACTAATTTCTTTATAATATGCTTTAGGTAAACCAAAATGTTTTGCCAATCGTTCGATCTGTTTTTCATGTTCCATTCCTGCAAATAAGCGTGAGGTTTTTACAGGGTATCCCTTGTAGTTCATATAAAACATACAATCATGTTCCAGTTCATCTTCCGTTAAAGGATCCTGGTTAAATGGATGCAGGCTAATACACCAGGTACCAGTAGAAATTAATACAAATGGTTCTTTAGAAAATAAGAGATAGGGTATCAAAGCGGCGGAACTATCGTGAATGCCAATACCAGCCTGTATTTCATTGGATTGTATGGTTACTGAAAAAACAGAATCTGGTGATTTGATAGGTGCCAGTTTGGGCAAAATATTTTCACGGGCAACCCAACTATGGTAATTATGCTGATTGAAATTCCATAAAATAGTATGACAGCCAATACTGGTGATATCGGAAAAATATTTTCCCGTAATTAAATAACTCAGGTATTGGGGTAAATGCAATGAAAATTCTATCTGTTCAAAAACTGCTGGTTTTTTATACCGGAGAAAATAAAGCATCATCCCTGAATTGAGGTTTCCTAAAACGGGGGATGCGGTTGCCAGAGAAATATTTTTTTCGCCACCATAATTAGAATAAAACTGTTTTTTAAGGTCATCCGGAAATGGCTTCAGGTAATTGTAAAGAGGAGCCACCGGCTTACCATCCTTACCCATATGCACCCAACTGGCCCCATAACCTGAAAAGTTTATGGCCTTAATACGGAATTCCGTTGAATGGATATACTTATCAATTGTTTGGTAGATCCATTCGGTTAATTTTTGCAAGTCATCACATTGAAATCCATCTTCATCATCTATTTCCGGAAATTGTACCGACTCTTCACTCACTATCTCGTATTGCTCCGAGAATAGAAAAAACTTTTTATTTGTTTTTCCTATATCGAATATGGCGATAACGGGAATGGGAAGCATGAGAGGGTTTTGAGTTTTGGGTTTTGAGTTTTGGGTTTTGGATTTTGAGTTTTGGTTTTTTTATAGTCCGGTTGCCACTTTATTTTGGCCTCTTTCGTGAATTAGTTTTTCTCTTATGGCTTCTGATCGGAATAATAATAATGGGTCTAGTGCTGCGCCTGATTGCAGTCGCGCTTCTGCCAGTAAGGGTCTTACATCGGTTCGATAGGCTTCCTGTAAAATTTCCTGTGCAGTTACAACATCATTATTAGCCTGAGACATTTTCAATCCTGCTGTATCAACCAGTAATGCCTGTGCATAAGCTATCTTGATGGCTTCCACACTTTGTAATAAATCTTCCAAAGGGTCTTTTACATTGTGTGAAGCATCGATCATCCAACCCAGATCTTTTGCATGATTCATGCCTTTTGCATCCATACCTTCTACCAATTCATTAAAAATGAGGAATAACTGATAGGGATCCATACTTCCAGCAGTGAGATCATCATCCCCATACTTACTATCATTAAAATGAAAACCGCCCAGCTTTCCTTCATTCAATAAGAGTGCTACTATTTGTTGAATATTGGCATTGGGTAAATGATGTCCAAGGTCTACCAATGTAAAGGCTTTGGGACCCAGTTTGCTGACATATAAATACGACTGGCCCCAATCGCCAACTGTCATCGAATAAAAATTGGGTTCAAAAGCTTTGTACTCTACAAACATTTTCCAATCTGAAGGCAAGGCAGCATAAATTTCCTGCAAGCCTTCCAAAGTATTTTCAAATGCCTGTCTGAAATTTAATTGCCCGGGAAAGCAAGACCCATCTGAAAGCCATACGGTGATTGATTTTGAACCCAATGCTTCTCCTTGTTTGATAACTGCCAGGTTGTGGTCGATGGCTTGCTTGCGAACCTGCTTATCAACATGTTGTAATGAACCGAATTTATAACTGTGTGATTGATCGGGCTGGTCCTGAAAAGTATTGGAATTCATGGCATCGAACTGGATGCCATATTGTTGGGCTAATGCTTTTGTTTTTTCGGGGTCTTTGGGAATATCCCATGGAATATGCAAAGAGATGGCACCACTGGATTGGTTGAGCTGATGCAATAAACCAATATCACCTATTTTTTCTTCCAGTGAACCAGGTTCTCCGCCCCCGCTAAACCTTCCGAAACGGGTTCCACCAGTTCCCAAAGCCCATGATGGGATGGCGATCTGGAATGCTTTTAATTTTTCTATCACTTCATCCGATCTGCCAATAGACGTTTTTGCATAAGCAATTTTTTGATGGTGTTTTGCCATCAATGATTCATTATGTTGATCCAACAATTTTTTCTCTAATAACATAGCCTTATTTTTTGTACGATTATACGGTCATATAAAATACCTCACGCAATGGAACACTTACAGGAGAATGATCTGCCTGCGTATCCATGATGTCTTTCATATAATGCCACCATTTTTGCATAACGGGGTTGGAAGGAAGACTCTCCAGCATTGCTTTATCCGACAGTTTCATCAAGCCAAATAAATGGCCTGTGGTTTCGTCCAGAAAAATGGAATACTCATTGATACCCGTTTCTGTTAACAAGGCTTTCAGATCGGGCCAAATTTCTTTATGCCTCTTTTCGTATTCCTTTTCAAACCCTTTGTGCAATTGCATCCGGAAAGCTACTCTGTGCATATACTATCATTAGAATTTAAAAAAATATACTGCTTATCTAACAAATGCCATAGCCACACCCCCATCCACATTCAAAACATTGCCGGTTGATTTGCTTAATAGTCCGCCCACAAATGCATAACAGGCATTAGCAATATCTTCAGGTAAAATGATCTCATTTAGTAAGGTTCTTTTTGCATAGAATGCAGGCAGCTCTTCTACTTTCACATTGTATGCTTTGGCCCTTCCCTCTGCCCAGGCACCGGCCCATATTTTACTATCGGTAATCACAGCATCCGGATTCACTACATTAACGCGAATTTTATCAGTGCCTAATTCTGCGGCATTCAAGCGACTCAAATGCAATTGTGCGGCTTTTGCAGAACCATAGCCCGCATTGTTTGGTCCACTTACCAGCGCATTTTTACTTACAATATTGATGAGGTCACCGCCTAATTGTTGTTTGCGCATAATTTGCACGGCAGATTGGGTAACGATAAATTGGCCTTTAACCAATACATCATATAAAAGATCCCAGTCATTATCAGTATGATCTTCTATGGGTTTAGAGATAGATAAACCTGCACAGTTTACCACTATATCCATTCCGCCAAAATCTAAGGCTGCCGAATTAAATGCAGCGCTGATGGCATTTCTATCTGTTACATCTAAGAGCACGGAAGAAAAGCTGTCTTTCCCAAATAAGCCCTGGAACTCTTCAGTAGCATCAGTTAAGCGGGATGCATCACTATCATTCAATAAAATACAGGCGCCTTCTTTTGCAAACTTTTTGGCTATGGCTTTACCAATGCCGCCAGCACTTCCCGTAACCAATGCTATTTTACCAGCAAGAACGCCCGGTTTAGGCATGCGTTGTAATTTGGCTTCTTCCAATAACCAATATTCAATATTAAATGCTTCCTGAAGTGGCAGAGAGGTATAGGTTGATATAGCTTCCGCACCCAGCATTACATTGATGGCATTGGTATAGAATTCTGATGCTACTCGTGCCGTTTGTTTGTTTACAGAAAAAGTGAACATACCTATGCCGGGAT
>CALRUV010000034.1:0-19786 GCA_943371455.1 Chitinophaga pinensis
AATCGCAATTATGTTTTTACATTCATTTCACAAATGTTTGCATTGTTATTGGCAGTTGGTGCCTTAAAGCTTGCAGCAATTACTTTCGATGGCTATTCATTTGGATTATACAATATTGTTCGAAGAGTAATTACATTGTTGAACTATCCTTTGTTAATAGGATTAGGAATTAGTATCCCTATTTTTGTTGCCAAAGGCAGAAATAATCATCAAATAGTTGCTCCGTATATTTCAACTGCTTTGATATTTTGGTTTTTGTCTACTCTCTTACTACTTCTTATCAATATTTTTGCAGGTAAGAATTTAGCATATTTTCTTTTCAATGAAGATAAACCTGAGTTTACATTACCACTTATTCTTTGTTTTAGTTCCCTTTATCTTTATACAATTTTATATGCTGTTTATCGAGGCGAACAACATTTTGGAGCAGCCAATCTATTTCAAATAATTGCTTCTGGTATCATTCCGATATTAGCTATCCTTGTTTCAGGACAATCTGTTTTTTCTTTTCTTTATTATATGGGTGGATTTTGGCTGTTGGCCGATATTTTTGTTCTAATTAATATTTACAAAAAAAATTATATAGAAATACTTCAATTTTCAAAATTTAATGCCACTGCGAGAGAAATATTACGTTTTGGCTTACCAAGAGTACCAGGAGAATTTGCTTTATTTGGTTTAATGTCGTTCCCTTTATTCTATATTGCTAATTATGGCTCTTTTGAAAAAGCTGGATATGTGGCTGTTGGATTTACTTTAGTGCAATTAGTAGCTTCTTTTTTCGAATTTGCAGGAACACTTTTATTGCCTAAAACAACCATAATGGTTGTTGATGGTGATTTTGTTAAACTTCAATACGTTGTTAAAAAAATGATGTTATACGCTATTGCTGGTTCTGTTGGCATTTCTGCGTTTATGTATATTAACCTGCAATGGATTTTAAATTTACTGGATAAATCGAAATTTCTTGATGGGATAGGTGAAATCAAGGTTGTTATCTTTTGTATCCCATTTTATATCATTTATATTATACTTAGAAATCCTATTGATGCTATAGATTCGAGGCCTTATAATACCTATAATCTTGTTGTTTGTTTTATAATTCAAATGGGAATATTGGTTTTTGGACACTTTGTTTTTAACTTTACAACTATTTACATAATGTCTGTTGCCTTTCCTTTAATGTTTTTGGGGGTATTTACCATTATAAGATGGCATTTCATTTTAAAGAAACGTAAACTTTGAATAAAAGAATATTGCTGGTTGCTGTTAACTATAACAGTCCAGATGAAACTATTGAATATGTTAAGTCTCTTTCTACTTTAGGAAACCATGAGAAGCTACAAATAGTTATTGTAGAAAATTCAAAGCCGGAATATCGCAATAATAGATTTGAGCAAAGACTTAAATCAATTGTTAGTGATCTTCTCTTTACAGAAACCAATCAAAATAGAAACTATTTTGGTTCTGTAAATTATGCACTCAAAAGTTTATCATTATCACCTGGCAACTATGATTATTTTATTATTAGCAATGTAGATATTTTGATTAATGATAAAACCTTTTTTAATAATTTATTCACTATTGTAGATGAAAAAATTGGTATAATAGCACCTTCTGTTTATTCCTTGGCCCAACTTGTAGATCAGAATCCTTATTTAACTTCTCGTTTTAGAAAATCTTATTTTTATTATTACCGAATGGTAAGGCACCATATAGTTTTTACACACTTCCATGAAGTCTTGGTTAATTTGGTAAGGCGAAAAGTGAAACATGCAGTAATGCAGGCTCCTGTTCCCAAGCCTGGTTATATTTACGCACCTCATGGAGCTTTTATTATTTTCCTAAAAAACTATTTCGAAAAGGGTGCTGGGATAGATTTTGGTACTAATTTATTCGGTGAAGAAATTTTTGTTGCGGAAGAGTGTAGGAAAATCGGTTTATTAGTTAAGTATGAACCTGCACTTGAAGTATTACATGCAGAACATGTTTCTACAGGTGTGATGGAGAGCGACCATGTAAGAGCAAAGAAATTAGAATCCGTAAAATATTTTTTAAAACATTTTTGATGAAAAAAGTTAGTATAATTATTCCTGTTTTTAATGAAGAGAAATACATAATTGGTTGTATTAATTCCGTTTTATCATTTACTGTTCCGGATAATGTGGCACTAGAAATTTTAATTGCTGATGGGAGATCAACTGATAAAACAGTTTCTTTGATTCAGGAAAATTATCAGGCATACAAGAACATAAGTATTATCGATAACCCTGAAAAATACCAGGCAAATGGTATTAATCGGGCCTTAAAAGTTTCAAACGGTGATTTTATAATGCGTTTAGATGCACATGCCATATACCCTGTTGATTATTTGGTTAGATGTTTTGAAAATGCTGAAAATACAGGTGCTGAAAATACAGGCGGTATAGTTATAACTTTGAAAGGTGGTGACAATTTTGAAGCCGGTCTTGTTCAAGCGATGACCACACATAAATTTGGTGTTGGTGATAGTGCATTTAGAACTGAAGAAACGCAGGGTTTTGTTGATACGGTTCCATTTGGTTTTTTCAAGCGCGAGGTTTTTGAAAAAATTGGATTTCTAGATGAGAGACTTGTTAGATGTCAGGATTATGAGTTTAATAGACGTATCGGAGCATCTGGGGGAAAATTATGGTTAGATTCTCGTATACAGATTCAATATTTCAACCAGCCCACTTTGAAGAAGTTCTATAGTAAGCAATTTTATAAGGAAGCACCTTATAACCCTTATATGTGGTATTTGGCCCCTTATTCTTTTGCAATAAGGCATGCTGTTACGGGTGTATTTTCGTCAGGCATTATTTTAGGTACTATTTTATCATTTTTTGTGGCACCTGTTAAATATTTATTTCTGGGCGTATTGGCTTTGTATTTTTTATTGGCAGTTTTGTCAGCTTTACAACAATCGATCAGGTATAAACAACCCCTGT
Source organism: Chitinophaga pinensis (assembly GCA_943371455.1). GTDB lineage: Bacteria > Bacteroidota > Bacteroidia > Chitinophagales > Chitinophagaceae > Sediminibacterium > Sediminibacterium pinensis_J. Next base: position 2,970 of record CALRUV010000034.1, read on the forward strand.
ACATTATTTTCTTACCCCTTAGTTTTTTTCTATACCATTTCATACATGGACTAGGTATTATTAAGGGTGTTTTGAGATTGATTACAGGTACCTCACCTGTACAGAAGATAAACGAGCCCTGGCCGGGTGCAGGTAAATTCCGGGCGTATCCATAATATGAAATAGAGTCAGGTAAAGTTAATACATATAACATTTATTTGGTTATTAAAAAAAATTGAATATCAATAATTAGCAAAAAAATTATTCAAATTATTGACTAATCACTAACAATATAATTTTTTTCATTTTCTTTGGCATAAAGTTTATAATTTCGCACCGAATTTAAATATTAATAATAGCTTAATTATGAGTGAGATTTCGGTAAAAAAATCAGTACCCTTTTTCAATTATCCATACCTATTCAAGTCCAGAGAAGAAGAATTTGTTCGAATTTTCAGAGATGTAGGCTACAGAGGTGCTTATATCCTTCAAAAAGACCTCAGAGAGTTTGAAGAAAGCCTTGCCAAATTTGCTGGTACTACCTATGCGATAGGGATGGCAAATGGAACAGATGCTATTTGGATCGGTTTGATGGCGGCTGGTATTGGTAAAGGGGATGAAGTAATTTTCCCATCACATACATATATTGCTACAGCTGCTTCCATTCACTTTGTAGGAGCAATTCCCATTCCTGCAGACTGTAAAGCTGACCATATGCTTGATCCGGAATCTGTAAGAAAGCTAATTACTCCCAGAACCAAAGCTATTCTGCCAACGCAAGTTAATGGCAGGTGTTGTGATATGGATGCTTTAATGGTTATTGCAAAGGAACATAACCTCATTATACTCGAAGATGCTGCTCAGGGACTTGGCGCTAAATATAAAGGCAAAGGAGTGGGCACTTTTGATAAGGGAGGTACCATAAGTTTCTATCCTGCCAAAAATTTGGGAAGTTTTGGAGATGCTGGCGGGTTTGTTACCAATGACAAAGACATGTATGAAAAAGTGATGCTTTTACGTGATCATGGCAGAAATGATGATGGCGTATTTGTGATGTGGGGTTTTAATTCAAGACTGGATAACCTCCAAGCAGCATTTCTAAATTATAAGATATCTTACTACCAGGATGAAATTGTAAGGAGAAGAGAGATAGCAAGTTTGTATCAGCAATTATTGGGTTCGGTAAAAGAGTTGCATTTGCCACCTGCACCAGATAGTGATCCAGATTATTTCGACGTTTACCAGAATTATGAAATTGAGGCAGAGAACAGAGATGCATTAAAAGAATATTTGAAAGAAAATGGCGTTGGAACACTAATTCAATGGAGTGGACAACCCGTGCATTCCATTACATCCTTAGGATTTAGCGGCACTGGCTTACCCGCTACAGAAGCAATGTTCAAAAAATGTTTGATGTTGCCCATGAATACTGCTTTGAGTAATGAAGATGTTGAATATGTTAGTGCTCAAGTGATTAATTTTTATAATAAGTAATTGATAATATGAATGAAAGATTAGGAGATCTTGCGGATCCTTCCAAATTTCAGGGACCATTAGATATTTCAGGCCTTGAAACTTCAGATTTGATTCACCAGCTACGTAAAATGGTTGTTATTAGGAAATCTGAAGAAAAAATCGCCGATAAAATAATTGATGGAGCCATACAATGTCCTTGTCACTTGGCTATTGGTCAGGAAGCAGTAGCTACAGCAGTAGCTTCCTGCTTACGTAAAACAGATCGTGTTTTTGGAGCGCATAGATCACATTCGCACTTTTTGGCTATCAATGAAGATATTGATTCACTTTTTGCCGAGGTTTTAGGAAAATATGATGGTTGTTCTCATGGAATGGGAGGGTCAATGCACATTATTGATGCGAAAAATGGTTTTTTGGGTTCAGTTCCCATCGTTGGGGCAACTATACCAATTGCAACTGGAGCTGGATTAGCAGCGAAGCTTGATAAAAAAGGAGATATTGCTGTCAGTTATTTTGGGGATGGTGCTTGTGAAGAAGGTTCTTTTCATGAATCGCTCAATTTTGCCTCTGCCCATAACCTGCCAGTATTGTTTGTATGTGAAAACAACCTTTTTTCCAGTCATTTGCATATCGACTTACGTCAGCCTTCCAATACAGTTGCCAGATTTGCACAAGCCCATAATATAGATCATCAGGTTGTTGATGGAAATGATGTAGCTGCATTAAGCAAAGCACTTCAAACTGCTGTAAAACATATTCGGGAAACATCAAGACCTTTCTTTTTGGAAGCAATTACCTATAGATGGCGTGGTCATGTGGGCCCAAGTGAAGACACAGATGTAGGCGTTAAAAGAACACATGATTTGGTTGAATGGAAAAAAAGAGATCCTATTGCCAGGTTATTCCATTCATTAAAAGATGCCAATGCATTTACTGATGCTGATTTTGAAATTTTAAAGAAGGATACAGACCAGAAAATCAAAGCAGCCTGGGAAAAAGCTGAATTGGCAGATTTTCCCAAAGAGCAATTTCTGTTAGATGTAGTATATAGTTAAAAAATGGAAAAAAAAACAACTTATGCCCAGGGCATATTAGAAGCATTTGAATATCTTTTGGGAAATCACCCGGAATTCTTTGTCATTGGACAAGGATTATGGAGCCCATGGTATGTAGGATCTACCATGAAAGATCTGGATATTAAATTCGGTAAAGAAAGGGTAATTGATTGCCCTATTTCTGAGTTAGCTACAACAGGCGCAACTGTTGGTGCGGCTATCTGTGGTTATAAGCCTATGATTGTTCATCCAAGGGTTGACTTTATGTTACTGGCTGTTGATCAAATTGTTACCCAGGCTGCAAAATGGCGTCACATGTTTGGAGGCAATGCACAGGCACCTGCTACATTCAGAGCAATCATCAATAGGGGAGGTGAGCAAGGTGCACAACATTCTCAATCTCTCCATAGCTGGTTCGCACATATTCCCGGTTTAAGGGTTGTAATGCCTTATACGGCTAAGGATGCCAGAGATTTGATGATCTCCAGTGTTCTATGTAATGATCCGGTAATGTTTATGGATGACAGGTGGTTATATGAAAAAGAAGAAATCTTAGGAGATATTGAGTTAATTGATCTGAGAACCGTTAAACCACAAAGAATTCATGAAGGGTCTGATGTTACAATTGTAGGTGCTAGTTATGCATCCATGCTCTGCGAACAGGCTTCTGATGAATTGAGAGAAAAACAGGGAATAACTGCTGACTTTTTTGATCTGCGTGTATTAAACCCATTGAATTTAGATGAAATCATTGAATCTGTTACAAAAACCGGAAGGTTAGTAGTTGCTGATGGAGATTGGAGTACCTGTGGTATTGCAGGTGAGGTTATTGCAGCGGTTGCCGAAAAAATGTCTTTCAGTCAATGGAAAAGTAATCCGGTTCGAATCACCTTACCAGATGCACCTGCACCAACCAGTAAAAACCTGGAAGCCGCTTATTATCTGAAAAAGGAACAGATTATTTCTGCTGTTATTAATTCTGTAAAGTAATGAAACGATTAGTAGATTTTGTAATTGCTGCCATAGCACTCATACTGGCAAGTCCCGTTCTTTTGCCTGTTATGTTTTTAGTGTGGATCCAGGATTGGCATTCTCCTTTTTATATTGCCCCCCGCGTTGGGAAAAAAGAGAAGCTCTTTAAAATGGTCAAACTTCGTTCCATGGTCATCAACGCAGATAAAAGCGGCGTTGACTCTACTTCTTCCAATGACAGAAGAATTACCAAAGTTGGGCATTTTATCAGAAGGTACAAATTGGATGAATTCTCGCAAATGTGGAATGTACTTATTGGCGACATGAGCCTGGTTGGGCCCAGACCCAATGTAAAAAGAGAAACTGATCTTTATACTTCTGAAGAAAAAAAGTTACTAACTGTAAAACCTGGAATTACCGATTTTGCATCAATTGTTTTTGCAGATGAAGGAGATATTTTAAAAGATAGTAGTGATCCGGATATTGATTACAATCAATTGATACGCCCAGGGAAAAGCAGGCTAGGTATATTTTACATCGAAAACCGTTCAATTTTACTTGATCTTAAATTGGTTTATTTAACTGCTGTAGCCATCTTATCCAGAGAAAAAGCCTTGATTGCAGTCTCAGAGATCTTATCTAAAATGAAGGCTAATAATGCTTTGGTCTCTTTGGCTATGCGCAATTCGCCACTTACGCCTACGCCTCCTCCGGGAGCAAAAAATATAGTTACCAATAGGGAAGGAAGGGTTGATTGAAATTCTATAATTTGCTAATGCCAGCTTCTAGCTTTTTTGATATAATTGTTTCGCAAAAATCATATAAGATTTTTTTCCTGTTTTCAACTTTCCTATTGCTAATTGGATGTCGTAAAACTCAGTTTACTAATACGGAATTCCATCCTGTTTCTGCTAAAGAATTTATTGTAGACTACCAGGCTCTTACTTGCACAAATGGCCTGTATGGCAATATTATTAATGGACAAAGTTTTCAAGAAGATGCAATATTAAGTTACAAAGGATGGCAATACATTGGTTATTATGATGGAATGAGGAAAATTTGTTTGGGACGTAGAAAACTACCCGGAAATAATTGGGAAATTCTTCGTTTTGATGATTTTCAATTTTCGTCTAATACATTTAGTGACAATGATTCACATAACACTATAAGTATTGGTATTTGTTCCAAAGATGGCACATTACATTTAGCATTTGATACACATGCAACACCCTTAAATTATAGGGTATCCCAAAAGAATATTCTTGATGATCCTTCATCTGTCAGTTGGTCAAATGGTTTATTTTCATCTGTCCGGAATTATTTAGAACCAGGTAGTCCTTTAAAAGAGTTTACCTATCCAAGTTTTATTACTGCACCATCAGGCGATTTGTTACTTGGGTTTAGAGATGGTTATTCCGGGGTACTTAACTATAAAATAGTTACTTATGATGGTGCTATAAGCATGTGGAAGAATATGCATACTATCATTTCTGGAGTGGGAGATTATCAAGATCCATTTGATGGAATCAGCACAGCGCGTTATGCATATCTGAATGGACTTGATTTTGATAAATTAGGCAGATTGCAAATTTCATGGGTATGGCGTGAAGCAGTGTCAGATATTAGTAATAGAGATATATGCTATGCATATAGTACTGATAATGGTAGTAAATGGTTTAATAGTTTAAATCAATTAGTGGCCGATCAGTTCAATCCAAATCTAACAGCTATTTCAAGTGAGTCAAAAGATATTGTAATTAAGAATATTGATAGGGGATGGGGTTTAGTTAACCAACAAGCACAAGCAATTGACAATAATAATAAGATGCATACTGTTATGTATCATTTTAAAAACAAGAAAGACATACCAGCTTACGCTACGTTTCAGGAATCGGTATACTTTCATTATTTTCAGAAAAATGATGGTTCTTGGGCAGAAACTCAAGTGCCGTTTATAGGAAACCGACCAAAATTATTAGTTGATGCTAGTAACAATTTGTTTTTGTTTTTTATTAGAAAAGATCATTTTGCCAATTCATTTGAATCTGCGCCCCTTATTATATTAAAAGCACTCTCAAATGATGGATGGAAAAATTGGCAAATTGTATATGAATCTTTCGACTATTATTTTAATGAAGTTCAATTAGACCTCTCCAGATGGGAAACCAATAAAATAGCATCATTGATGTTGCAATTACCGCCATTATATCAGGGTCAACCTACTGCTTTAAAAGTAATTGATTTTAAAATAAATTAATTCAAATCGCAAATAATTTAATATAACTTTTTTGAAAACACCAAATTAAAGACTAGAAGGAATATTTAATTATTTGACACCTAATCAAGTGCTAAAAAGAAAAATTGTACTTATTTCTTGATCTTACAGATTATAAATTTTGCATTTATTTTATTTAATCAAATGCAGAAAAGTTATTTTTGAACTTTTTGAAACATTACATTTTGTATATTTACCAATTAATAACTCAGGGTATTCTTTTAGATATTTTGTTATTCTTTGCATACTTAATGGAAGCTCAATACTGATTAAACAAATTGTATTTCGACGATTCATTTCAATAAAAATTTGCAAAAATAAATATGCAAAAAATTGTTCTTTTCATATCTATATTTTTAATTACAACTCTCAATTTTGCTCAAACTATACCCATCGGGCAATTGGGTACGGACGATATGCTTCGTGTATTACAAATTAATGGTAAAATTGAGTCGAAGTACAGTTTTACGGCGAGGCCTTTTTTTTACAATAAGAATCTTCAACGAAATGATTTCTTGCAACTATTAGATAGCAGTTATAATAAGCCCAAGCTTCAAAAATCATTTTGGAATAATCAAATTCAATTAGCTGTTTTACCAGCAACCATGGCCGCTAAAGTAAATACCCACCATCCTTATGGTTGGAATGATGCAGGTATGATTATGGCCAAAGGTTTGCAAACTATGATTAGCGCAGGTGTTTATGCCAAAATTGGACCATTGAGTATTCAAATGCAACCTGAATATTATTATGCTAAGAATCCTGCATATAATATCACAAGTTATTATGGGTCTAATTCAAATAAAAGTATTAGTAAAGTATATTTAGGCCAATCTTCTGTGCGTTTAAATGTAGGGCCAGTTTCTGTGGGTGCTTCAAGTGAAACTTTATGGTGGGGACCGGGTCAATTTAGTTCCCTGATGATGAGTAATAATGCTCCAGGTTTTCAACACTTAACTTTCAATACTACCCGACCAATAAAAACACCCATTGGAAATTTTGAATGGCAGTTGGTAGCAGGAAAACTGAATGAAGATACTTCAGCTGCATTCGAGAGTTTGTTTATGAAACCACTCAATTCAGGAAACGGAGAACGTTATTATAACGGAATCATCATAACCTATCAACCAGCTTTTTTACCTAATTTCTTTTTGGGGGTAACCCGCAGTGATCAATTATATGTATCAGATCAAAATAGAAAAACTGGTTTTATAAAGAAATACCTGCCTGTTTTAGCGGCATCTAGTCCGGAAGATAATGGCAATGCCAGCTCTATTCCTTCAGACGGATCTTTTAGTTTTTTTTCCAGATGGATTTTGCCCAAACATCAAGCAGAATTTTATATTGAATATGGGTACAATGATTTTAAAGCTAACTTACGTGATTTAACTACCAATGCCAATCATTCTTCTGCCTACATAATTGGGTTTAATAAGTTTATTGCAGCATCACAACATTCAAAAAATAATCAACTAAGTGGCATACTAATTTCGAGCGAAATCATTCAAATGGCACAAACAACCAGCTATATTCTTCGTAATGCTGGTAACTGGTATGAACATGTTCCTGTAACGCAGGGACTAACTTATCAAAACCAAATTCTGGGAGCGGGTAGTGGAAAAGGAAACAATGTGCAAATTCTTCAAGTTAAAAAAATTAAGGGGTTTGATCATTGGGGTATTAAGTTTCAAAGAATTCAGCAAGATCCAAAAGGAGTTCCTGTTCCACTTCAATCAGTGATGGCAGGTTTAGGATTACGTGCTGTTCAATGGAACGATTTAGCGCTGGGTTTTTTATACCAGCATAAATGGAATCAAATATTACTGAATGGAGAAATGCAATTAGTACATTCCCGGAATTACGGATGGGAAATAGGAAATTCACTTAATTTATATTTACATTTAAAAGCTAGCTATTTCTTTTGAAAATTTTTATTTTATTTAGTTGGTTAAGTTTTTTGGTACAATATAGTTATGCGCAAAATGTGCTATCTGATATTGCCTTATCAGATTATGCCCGCATTGCTCAAATGAAAGATTCTGTAAATGCACCTGATCAGTCTTTCGCTATTCGATCAACCAGCCAATATTGGAACGGGCAACTCAATGACACTTTTTCGTTAAAAACAAAGGGCAAATTTAAATGGGTACAAGCAGGATATATGCTACAAAATAATACAACAACATCAGTAGGCTGGAATGATGGTTCGATGTATCCTTCCGTTGGATTGCAACAACGTTTTATGCTTGGCGCCCATTTTCAATTGCATAATTGGAGTATTCACCTGCAACCTGAATTTGTTACTGCAGACAATAAAGAACCACTTGTTTATAATATAGACCCAAGTTCTCCTAATTTTATTGCCCGCTATTATTTATACATCATTAATAAGATTGATAATCATTATCGTTTTGGTACTTCTGGAATCAATGCTGTTTTTCCTGGCCAATCTAGTATTCGATATAATACAAAAAATATTTCATTGGGCATCTCAACCGAAAACCTATGGTGGGGGCCGGGTATCAGAAATAGTTTGGTGCTAACCAATAATGCTCCCGGATTTTTGCATGTTACTTTTAATTCTCGAAAACCTATTCCCACCAAATGGGGCAATATAGAATTTCAAACTGTTTTGGGCCAATTACAAAACGCCGAATTTGAAGCACCAGATAATGCCTATATGCGAACAGTTTGGGCAGGAGGTATAGCCGAAAAATCTTCTGTGCCGCGTGGTATTTTTGGATACATATTGAGTTGGAACCCTAAATGGACACGCAACTTTCATGTAGGATTTTCGGGAGCAAGTTATTTTTATACAAGCCCTGTTACAGTTGATCCCTCTGCATTAATCATTGATGAAGAAAATAAATCAGGTCCTGCTTTTTTAGGGGCAATGTTTTTTCGTTATGTAATGCCAAAAGAACAAGCTGAAGTGTACTTAGAATATGGCAGATCCAATCGTTGGGTTAATCCCTTCAATATTTTTGGCGATAGTATTCCCACCGGTTATACTGCAGGGTTTAGAAAATTATTTAAGAAGAAGCATCATAAAGCAGGTTTGCTTTTGTCTGCTGAAATCACCCAACTACAACTGCCTGATCCTCGTTCTCTTTTTAATCCCGCTTCTATATATGGCCCACCCAGAACCAATAGTTGGTATACCCATGCTTTTATTGGTCAGGGATATTCTAATTATGGTCAGGTAATGGGCGCCTCCATAGGACCTGGCAGCAATAGTCAAACTTTAAATATTAGCTGGATAAATGGTCTCAAACGTATTGGTATTCAAGTGGAACGTATTGCTTATAATAACGATTTTTACACTTATAATTTTATTTCCGGAACAGTAGGTTTAGGAACAGCTTATAAGCAATGGGCTGATTTGAACCTATCTTTACAAGCACAATGGAATTTTAATAATTTTTTACTTAGTGCCTCCATTCAAAATACCAAATCTTACAATTACCGCTGGACCAAACTGGATGATACTTTCGCAGGTCCCTCTCCCCAATCAGATCGTGTTAATACACAATTTCAATTAGGCCTTACTTATTTCTTTGCCAAGAAATAGATTAACTTCGTATATTAATATTACGTATGATTCGATATTTTTTAATATTTCTAATGTCTGGATTACTCTTGAGTAGTCAGAATCAAATTCAGGGTCAGATTGCTCCAACAATCAATATCGAAAACTTAACAGATCAACAACTCATCATTTTGATGAGTCAATACCAATTATATGGTTTAACCGAACTTGAACTGGAGATGAAAGCCAGGGAAAAGGGGCTGACTGCTGATCAGATTACTTTGCTTAAAAAAAGAATAGCATTGCTGGATCCTTCTACATTAAAAGAAATAAATACACCAACTAAAAATAATACGACAGATCCTTTTGAGCCAAGAGCAAAAGTGTTTAGTAAATCTCTCTCTGCATATAGAACAGATACTTTCAAAACCCTTCAACCATTTGGCGCTTCTATTTTTGAAAATGATAACTTAAGCTTTGAACCTAATATCAATATTCCTACACCTCAGAACTATATTATTGGCGTGAACGATCAATTGGTAATTGATGTGTACGGCGTTTCTGATCTTACTAAAAGATTAAAAGTTACGCCTGAAGGAGATATACGTTTCCCCAATTTAGGTCCCATAAAAGTAGCAGGCCTCACCATTGAAGATGCAACTGTAAAATTAATAAAATCACTTACTAAAGTTTATCCTGGTATTGCAAATGGTTCTGTAAAAGTGCAGGTATCTGTGGGACAGATTCGGAGTATTCGGGTTACCCTTATTGGCGAAATTAAACGCCCTGGCAATTACGATATATCATCTCTCTCTACTTTAATGAATGCACTATATGTATCTGGTGGGCCTAACGATATAGGTTCATTTAGAAATATTGAATTGGTTCGCAATGGAAAAAATATAGCCATATTTGATCTGTATGATTTTTTACTCCAATCAGATCTCACTAAAAATTTGTTATTACAGGATGGCGACGTTATTCGTGTAAACCCATACAGTACTCGCATTACAGTAAAAGGCGCTATAAAAAAGCCAGCTTTGTTTGATGTAAAACCAAATGAATCGGCAACTGATATTATTCGCTACGCAGGAGGTTTTGCAGACTTCGCTTACAAAGAAGTAGTTCGCGTAATTCGATTTGGTGCAAAAAACAAAGAAGTAATCAGTGTTAAATCGGCTCAGCTAAAAAGTTTTAAATTTAATGCAGGCGATACCTTGATCGTAGATCCTTTAGCTAATATGTTTACCAATCGGGTTACGATAAATGGTGCGGTGTATTATGCAGGTGCTTATGGTATTAATGAAATGCCCACTTTAAAAGACCTGTTAATGGCTTCAAAACCCAAAGAAGACGCCTATTTAGAACGTGGATTAATAAGAAGATTTAAACCTGATTTTACTACCGAGCTCATCCATTTTAATATAGATCAAATACTCCAGGGAGGAATAAATATTCCTTTAATACGCGAAGATTCTATTCAAATTTATCGCATCAGTGACCTTAGAGAAAAATATTATATTACCATCAATGGTGAAGTTAATAAACCAGGTTTGTTTGAATTTTTGGAAGGTATGTCTGTACAGGATTTGATTTTAATGAGTAGCGGTTACAAAGAAGGAGCTTCCTTGCAAAAAATTGAAATCTCACGTAGACTAAATCCTGACGGTTCTCAAAAAGATAGTGCTCTTTATTCGGTGATCAAAGAAATTAATTTATCTGCAACCAATAAAGTAACAGATATAGATTTCAAACTCAGCCCCTTTGATATTGTATCCGTTCGTAAATCGCCCATTTACAAAGAGCAAATAACAGTTAGTATTGAGGGCGAAGTAATTTATCCGGGCAAATACACCTTGTCCGGCAATGAAGAACGCATTTCCGATTTAATTAAAAGAGCAGGAGGCCTGAAGCAAAAAGGATTTGCTGCAGGGGCGGTGCTCATTCGCAATACCTATCGCGATTTATCAGAGTCGGATGCCACTTTGGTCAATACCAAAACTAATTTAAGCAACACGCAAAGCGGAAAGAGTTCTGCCATTTTATCTTCCAGCGATACCAGTATCATCAATGATTTATATAAAGAACAAAAGCCTGTAGGTATTCAATTAGATCAGATTTTAGAAAAACCAGGTAGTTCCGAAGATTTATTTTTATTAGAAGGCGATATTTTAAAAGTGCCTAAACAATTGCAAACCATTCAAACCTTTGGTGCAGTAAATGTACCCAAGCAAATTGTGTATTACGAAGGCATTAGTTTTAAAGATGCATTAATAGAAAGTGGCAGATACAGCATCAACGCATCTAAGAAAAATTCTTATGTAATTTATCCTAATGGGCAGGTGAGAAAAACGAGAAGCTTTTTGTTTTTCAGATCCTATCCTGAAATTCGTCCCGGCACCGAAATTTATGTGTCTGCCAAAAAGCCTAAGACTAAATTATCTACTGGAGAAGTCATTGGTATTGTATCAAGCCTTACATCACTCATCAGTATCTTAATAGTATTGGCTAATACGAGTAAATAAATCAATTGTTTAAGATCAACAATTGGTGAAAAATAATGGATACAGTCCAATAATTTTATAAAAAATAATAAATGAAGCCTGATAACACAGTTCCTATTTTAAAGGTGAATGATATCATGGATGAATTACAGGTTTTTGCAAAATACTTAGTATCTAAAGCAAAAATGTTTTTGTTGTTTATGGCTATTGGGTTGGTAGTTGCATTTATTTACAGCCTGATGCAAAAACCAAAATTTACAGCCAAAGCTTCTTTTATTTTAGAAGAAAAAAGTGGGGGTATGGGTGGAGGTTTATCCGGTATTGCCTCTCAGTTTGGATTCGATGTAGGCAGTTTAACGGGAAGTGCAGGTTTATTTGCTGGAGATAATATATTAGATATCATTAAATCGCGGACCATTATTGAAAAAGTGCTGCTCACTAAAATAGACAGCAGTAAAGCAACTAAAAGCGAAACACTTGCCGATTTATTTTTAAATTGGAGCAAACTTAAAAATAAATGGTCCAAAAAACCCGGGCTTAGTAGCATTACTTATACCACTATTGTAAATGGTAAAACAAATAGTCGTTTGCAAGACTCTGTTTTATTGGTGATTTACCAAAAAATCATCAAAAATAATTTGTCTGTAGAACGTATAAACAAAAAAGGCTCAATAATTGAAGTGAAAACTACCACATCCAATGAAGTTTTTGCAAAATTATTTACAGAAAGGCTGGTTTTAGAAACGATTCGCATGTATGTTGATTTAAAAACCAGTGTAGCTACCCGCAATATTAGCCGCTTAGAAAATCGTTCTGATTCTTTGATGCAATTGCTCAATACAAAATCTTATAAATCTGCAGCTTTGCAATTACTGGATGCCAATATTGCTTATAAAACCTCCGCTGTTCCCGTAGAAGTGTCTCAAAGAGATAAGTCGGTTACTTACGCATTATACTCAGAAGTTATGAAAAATCTGGAAGCTAGTAGAATGGGTTTGGCTAGTCAAACACCCGTAATTAATATGCTTGATCAGGCACGTTATCCCTTAGAAGATCAGCAAAAGGCTTTGTGGTTATTATTGTTAATGGGTGCTGCTATTGGTTTTGTCATTTCATTTTTGATTGCTTTTTATACTTACAGGTGAAAAGGCTCATTTTATTAAGAGCCTATGGCGATTTTATTGTTGCCCTTCAATCGCTATTGTATAGTAGGCAGATGGAAGCCTATCAATTAGTTGCTTCATTGCATCATCTCCCATTATTCGAAGCTTTACCTGCATGCCTAATTCCTCCAAATTTTCCTATTCGCTTTGTTGATTTTGGTATTAAAGGTCCAATGTTGCGGGCTTTAACCAATCGGCATATAGTACATGCTGATACCTTAAAAGAATTGGCTAAAGTGTCCCTTTTTTGTAAAGAAAATCCCAATTCATACGGAACTGATTTTATAGAAAATAATCACCGTAAATGGTTGGTAGAGTTGGGTACAGGTACAAATTTCAGTGCTATTGCAGGGGATAGAGATATTTACAAAACTTATCATTATTTTTTTAATACAGAAATGCCAATCAATCAGGGTTTCACATCAATAGATGATGCAAGTGTACAAACCAAAAAAATCTTAATTCTTCCTTCTGCAAGAATTGCTAAAAGAGATATTCCTGAAGCGCTTGTACAGAAAATAAAAGAAAACCATCTGGCAAAAAATCAGGAAGTAACTATTGCTTCTTATAAAATTTCAAAATCAAAGAGTATTGTTTACAGTAAATTTTCAGAGTTAATTCAATTGATAGATGATTCAGATTATATTTATGGCGCCGATAGTTTACCAATTCATTTAAGTTATTTTATGCAAAAGCCTCATACGATTGTTTATCCTGCTGGGGGTTCTCATCAGTTTTTTACACCGTACGCTTTAGAAAACAAAGCTTATTTTACTTTTAATCAATTTAGTTGAAAGCTTTTATTATCAGTGATGCCTCCGAAATAGAACGTGCTGCCAACGTTAAAATATTGCTTCAACAGCTACCTGATGCATATTTTATTCAAGCGGTTTATCCATCAATCACTAAAGTCCCTTTTTTGGATAGGCTGATTAGTGTTTCAAAACTAAGAACAGGCAAAGCTTTATTGCCAGCAGAAATTGGCTGTTTATTAAGTCATAGAAAAATATGGAGACAGATTGTTCAAATGGAACTTAAGGAAGAGCAACATTATATAATTTTAGAATCTGATAGCTGTATTAAAAACCTTTCAATATTAAATGACTTATATAGTACATCTGAAAATTCGTCATTAATAAATTTAGTTGAACAACAAAGCTTGTCAAAATCGTACGACTTATTCTTTTTGGGAGCCTGGTTAGGCCATGTGAAATTATTCCGAAGTACCAAACAGCCAATTAACCAGCAATATACAATCGGAGTACCATTTATAAAAACAGTTTATTGTACCTATGGTTATTCTATCAATAGAAAAGCAGCTGCTTATTTATTAGCAAATACCAAAAAAATCGCCTATCCGGTAGATCAATTTAAATATTATATACAACCTGATGCCCTTCGGATAGGGTCAATTGTACCGGAGCTTATTAGCGCTGGAACTATGGGTAGTTATATTAATCAAATGAATATCAATGCATGGCAACAAAAATGGTATATGCGCTTATTAGATTTTAAAAATAGTTTTATATGTTTTTTTAAATGACCCCACTTCGCAAATTATATCTTGATTTTTATTTATTGGTATACGCATTATATGCGTTTTTCAATAAAGGTATTGCGTACAGTTATTTAGTAGAAATATTACTTTTTATTGGTATGATATGGTTGATCAAAGATTTTCGAAAATTGGTTTTGATCTGGAACCGTTCTATGCAATTATTAATGGGTTTTTTACTTATTTCTGTCATCTATATTGCAAGGGGTTTGGGGCAATATCCATTCTTGGATATTATCCGGGATTCTTTCATGATTAATTATGCTGCATTTGTTATCGTGTTACTTTTAATGAAGGATCATGTAGGGTACCTGAAACAGGGTATTTATAAAATTTATGCATGGTACCCTATTATAGCTTTGATCTCCTTTTTATTGATTTCTTATGTGCCCTTTTTCGAAACATTTTATTTATTTAATCATTTGCCTTTATTATTGTATAAATACAATGATATGTCTGTCCATCTCTTAATAGCTACGCTATTAATGTTGAATGGCTATATCCAAATAAGTAAAAAGCATGCAATCGTTAACAGTATAATTATTATTTATTTAGTGCTGGTGGTTTCTGCCTATAATCGCTCTGGTATGGTTGCCTATATTGCAGGGGCTATGGTATTTTATTTCTATGCGAAAAATCAACAAGTTAAATTATTCGTAAAACAAAATCTGCGTTATCTGCCCCTTTTACTGATAGTAGCAGTTTCATTCTATTCAGTTACCAAAGTGCAGGAAAACTTTCAGGGGAGAAAAGTGGGTTTAGGACAATTGCAGGAAAATATAGTAAGCATCATAAGTTTTAATACTGAGGGTACATTGAATGACAATAAGATTTGGCGCCTTACCTGGTGGTATAAAATTATCGAAGACACATTTTCTTCTGCTTCCCATTTTTTGTTTGGAAGCGGTTTGGGTATGAGTATGGCAGCAGTAAATGAAATTGTAACAGACGACGATTCACTTCGTTCCCCACACAGTATTCATTTGAATTTATTGGGTCGATTCGGCTTTCCATTTTTCATTGCCTGGTTTTATTGGATGTATTTGGTATTGGTCAATATCTTTAAAAAGACTGCCACCCAATATAGCATCACATTATTAGCTATACTTACAGCCTTTATAATTAATGCAAGTCTGGACGTTTATTTCGAAGGACCTATGGGGGCTTTTCCTTTCTGGACCTTTGTTGGATTATTTTATATAAACGAAATGGAAGCACAGCCTTTGGAGGATGTTCTTGTATGAAAAATATAAAAGCACAGATACAATCAAATGCTCGCTATTTGTACAATCTTTCTTCTACTTTTTTGTCACAAACGGTAAGTGCTTTATCTATATTAATACTCACCCCTGTTTTATTAAACAGATTGGGTGCCGCTGATTTTGGACTTTACGGGGTAATCTTAAATATGGTGCTTTTTGCAAGTGTATTTGATTTTGGATTAAATATCGGCTTACTAAAAAAATTAATACACCAGTCAAAAGAGTCGCATCAACTCATCAATACGCTTTTTTATTTTTTCTGTTTTTTATTAATATTGGCCATTCCTATTTGTTATACCATCTTTTATTTTAAACTGGTAAATGTAGATACAGCGATTTTGTTTTTTGCAACTATCACGGCTTTGTTAATTATTCAAAACATGTTGGCCTCTTTATTGGATGTGATCATTCAATCATCTAATAAAATATTTATAGGCAAAATAATCCGGGTAGGGAAATTATTATTTGAGTTTACGTTTATTTTAATTCTATCGGCTTATTATTCTATTAAAGTATTATTACTGGTTAGTGTGCTGGTAAATACGACTTACCTGATTGTACTTTATCTCTATGCAAAAAAGGAATTTCATTTTCATCTATCTTTTAATCAATTTTCTTTTAAACTATTTAAAAGCCATATAATTTATAGTTTTTGGTATTTTCTTACTTCTGTGGCTGGTATGTTGGTATTTAATTCTCAGGTGATATTAATGAACTTTTTTATCGGTGCAGAAGGGGTGGCAAAGTACTTAATTGTTACCCGATTTTTTGATATCATCCGAATGGGTATTTCTAATTTCACCATTGTATTATTTCCACGGTTAGCCAATATTCAGTCTGAAGGAAATTGGGTTTTAATTCAAGATCTATTTTTTAAATCATTAAAAAGGGTAACAGTATTTTCTTTTTTTATTTTCATGCTCACCTATTTTTTAGCTAAACCTTTCTTTTTACAATGGAGCAAATTTAATGATACAGAAATGGTAAATCTATATACACTTTTCGCCATATTTATTTTCTTTATAGCTATTGATAATGTGTCTGCTA
>CALRUV010000035.1:0-19698 GCA_943371455.1 Chitinophaga pinensis
ATAATAATGTGCCTGTAGAAATTATTTTGCTTCAACACTATCATTCAGGTCTGCATCTACCAGAATTCTGCCACAGTTTTCACAAACGATGATTTTTTTGTGTAAACGGATTTCACTCTGACGCTGCGGTGGGATAGAATTGAAACAACCACCACAAGCATCTCTTTCAACAGGAACAACTGCCAGTCCATTGCGATAGCTCTTACGAATGCGGTCGTAACTGTATAATAAACGCTCATCAATATGACCTCGTGCATCTGCGCTTTGCTGATTGAAATGGGTTTCTTCCTTTTCTGTATCTACAATAATTTTCTGCAGTTCACCTTTTTTGTGGTTCAGCACACCTTCTTTAACCGAAACCTGCTTTTTAGCTACATCCAGAACCTTGATCTTCTCAGTAAGTTCTTCATTTGCATCACGGATATGCTTTTCTGCTAGTTTGATTTCCAGCTGCTGCATCTCAATTTCTTTATTGATAGCTTCAAACTCACGATTGTTTTTTACATTCTCACTCTGCTTCTCATATTTAGCATTGAGTGCCTCGCTATCCTTAATGGCAGCTTTTTTAGATTCAATGAATTCTGTAATACCATTGATCTCTTCTTCTACACGGGTTTGTCTGGCGGTAAGGCCCTGAATTTCATCTTCCAGGTCGCTTACTTCCATGGGAAGTTCACCTTTCAGGATCTGGATCTCATCCAGTTTGCTGTCGATCTTCTGTAATCTCAGAAGGGTTACTAATTTTTCTTCTACGGAGAAATCTTTCACTGCTGCCATAACAAGTTTAAAATTTGGAGTGTTAATGCTGGAGTTTTCATTGGAACCAATGTTACCCCTCTCAATCAAGAAAATAGTTAACCGGATTGGTTTTTATTCCTGATTTGAGGACGGCAAAGGTAGGGAATTTAGCCTGTAAAATGTCAATCAGTAGTTCTGTTGTAAATTGTTCACTTTCCCAATGGCCAATATCTGCCAGCAGAATAGCCTGATTGGCATCAAAAAACTCGTGGTATTTGATATCTGAGGTTATAAAAGCATCGGCGCCCCCCGCAATTGCTTTGCCCGTTAAAAAGCTCCCGGAACCCCCACAAATGGCTATTTTCTTCAAATTTTTACCCAAAAATGGGGTGTGTTTGATCACAGAAAGCCCAAAAGAGGTCTTGAGCATGTGTAAAAAGCCCTTTTCTTCCAGTGCTTCGGGTAATTCTCCGATCATGCCAGACCCAACTCGATGGTAATCATTGCTTAAGCTTACAATATCATAGGCAACTTCTTCATAAGGATGGGATGCCCGTAGGCTTTTGATGACGGCATCCTGTAAATGTGGCTGAAAAACCACTTCTATGCGGATTTCAGGTTCTTCCCGTAGCATTCCGGGTTCACCGGCAAAGGGTTTGGTTTTCTCTGATCCCTTAAAAGTTCCTGTACCGCTGATATTATAACTCACTTCGCTGTATTCACCAATATGGCCTGCACCTGCTTCAAATAGGGCATTTCTAACCTGGTTAGCCTGATCAACAGGTACAAATGTGTGTAATTTCATCATTTGTCCGGCTTTAGGCATCAGAATCTGTCTGTTAATCAGACCTATTCTGTCTGCCATACGATGATTCACGCCTTCATAGATATTGTCCAGATTTGTATGAATAGCATAGATGGCAATATCATGCTTGATGGCTGCAATGATGGTTTTTTCAACATAGTTTTTTCCGGTAAGCTTCTTTAAGCCAATAAAAATAATGGGGTGATGCACCACAACCAGGTTTGAACCTCTTTTTACGGCTTCCTGGATCACATCTTCTGTTACATCCAGACTACATAAAATACCGGTGCATTCCCATGCATGATTACCAGTAATTAAACCGGCATTGTCGTAATTCTCCTGAAGGCTGAGGGGAGCTATTTTTTCCAGCGTATTGGTAATGTCTATAATTTTCATGAGCTGTTTTATGTGGGGTAAAATCATTTAAAATTAGCACAAAACAACAAACACAAACCCTGAAACTTGGTCAGTGTAGTATCTTTGTGGGTATGGGCGATTCTAATTTTCTATATTATAATGGCAAGATTTGTAAAACGGGTAAACCCTTGATCTATCCCGATAACCGCTCTTTCAGGTATGGGGATGGTTTTTTTGAAACCATGAAAATAGTGAATGGAGAAATAGTTTTGGCTGATCTTCATTTTGAAAGATTATTCCATTCCCTGGAATTATTAAAGTTTCAGAAACCAGTTTATTTTACCAGAGATTACCTGATCGATCAGGTGAAAGTGTTGGCTAAGAAAAATTTGCATCATAAGCTGGGAAGAATACGGTTAACAATTTTCAGGGGAGAAGGTGGTTTGTATGATGTAGAAAATCATTTCCCACACCACCTCCTTCAAAGCTGGGAGCTCAATCCCTCCGTAAATCGGTTGAATGAAAATGGACTGGTGGTTGATATTTTTAAAGAAGCCCGAAAAGTTTGCGATTGTTTTTCTATGATTAAAAGCAATAACTATTTGTCTTATGCCATGGCTGCTTTATGGGCCAAGCAACATAAACTCAACGATGCCATCTTGCTAAATCCCTACGATGGAATTGCTGATGCTACGATAGCTAATATTTTTATCGTAAAAGATGGATTGATCAAAACACCCGCTATTTCAGAAGGTCCTGTAGATGGTGTTATGCGCAGGTATCTTTTGCAACAAATAAGGGCGGAAGGTATACCTGTGGAAGAAACTAAAATTTTGCCCAATGAAATGATGCAGGCCTCAGAGATTTTCTTAACCAATGCGATCAACGGTATTAAATGGGTTCAACAGGCAGGAAAGAATGGCTTCACGAACCAAATGGCTTCTTTGTTGTTTAAAAAGATGGTATTACCACTAGTGAGGTAGTATCACAGGTTTATAATCATCCGCCTGCTATCTCCTTATGAAACTTTCGCTTTGATATGAAACCTTTAGTAAATATTGTTTGGTTTAGAAGAGATTTGCGTTTGTATGACAATGCTGCCTTATACTATGCGTTAAAAGCAGGCAAACCAGTATTACCAATTTTTATTTTTGATAAGCAGATCCTGGATCAGTTGGAAGATAAGAAAGATAGGCGCGTGGTATTTATACATCGTGCATTGGAGGATATGCAGTTAAAACTTAAAAAGTATGGTAGCAGCATCCTGGTAAAATATGGTTTTCCGGAACAGGTGTTCAAAGAAATACAAACGCAATATTCAATTGAAAACGTATTTACCAACCACGATTATGAACCCTATGCCTTAGAAAGAGATAAAGCCATTGAAAAGCAATTACAGGATAACCATATAGGGTTTCTTACTTACAAAGACCAGGTGGTATTTGAAAAATCGGAAGTTACCAAAAGTGATGGGTTGCCGTATACGGTTTTTACACCCTATGCCAATAAATGGAAGAGTCTCTTACGATCAGAGCATTTAGCATCTTATGCTGTAGAAAAATTGAAGGACAGTTATTATCAAACGGAACCGTTTAAAATACTAAGTATCGCCAGTTTAGGGTTTCAGGATGATGCACAACCATTTCCATCCGATGAGATACCAGAAACAGTCATTAAGCATTACACAGAGAAACGTAATTTCCCTTCCCTGGCCCATGGTACATCTAAATTAGGCGTGCACCTGCGTTTTGGTACTATCAGTATACGGGAACTAGCCAGGAAAGCACAAGCATTAAATGAAACTTTTTTGAATGAAATCATATGGCGCGATTTTTACCAGATGATACTCTGGCATTTTCCTGCTGTTGGTAAGGGTAAGAGTTTCAAGCCTGCTTATGATTTGATTCCCTGGCTTAATAACGAATCTGAATTTGCAGCATGGTGTGAAGGTAAGACCGGTTATCCAATAGTAGATGCAGGTATGCGCGAACTCAACGCCACAGGATTTATGCATAATCGGGTAAGGATGATTACGGCTTCTTTTTTGGTAAAACATTTACTGATAGACTGGCGCTGGGGCGAAGCTTATTTTGCACAAAAGCTGCTCGACTTTGATCTTGCTTCCAATAACGGTGGCTGGCAATGGGCCAGCAGCAGTGGTTGTGATGCGGCACCTTATTTCAGGGTATTCAATCCAACCTTACAAACAGAGAAGTTCGACAAGGATCTTACTTACATCAAAAAATGGGTGCCTGAATTCATGGAATTCTCTTATCCCAAACCCATTGTGCAACATGAGTTGGCAAGAAAAAGGGTATTGGAAACCTATGCGAGTGCATTGAAGCGTTAGCATGAAAAATCTTGTTAAAGAGTCGAATCAAAGATTTCTTTTTTATTGATAGTATTTAAAGGATGTAATTGCTGATATACTTCAAGCAATTGCATGACAGATTTTTTACCGGTGCTGCCTAAATTCCTGGAATAATCATTTACATAAAGACCAATATGTTGTTGCATAACAGACTCATCCATTTCCTGCGCGTGAGCCTTGGTATAAGCTGAGATAATGGGGTTTTGTTTATAAGCGTAAGCCAAACTTTTTTGAATCAAATTATCCACTTGTAAACGAATGGCATTAGGTATGGAACGCCTGGCTACAATACCGCCTAATGGCACAGGTATTTGTAAGCTTTCTTCCCAATGGTTACCAAGGTCCATCAATTGAACCAGTCCTTTTTGTTGGTAAGTAAATCGGTTCTCGTGAATGATCACGCCAGCGTCTGCTTTGCCAGACAAAACAGCTTCTTCAATTTCATTAAACACCATAAACAGCTTTTTATGCGCTTTCGGAAATGCCCGTGTAAACAACAGGTGGGCAGTTGTATTTTCTCCCGGGATGGCAATCAGCATTTCTTCAATTGCCTTTTTTTGATGCTGATTGGTTATTAGTAAGGGTCCTACGCCAAGACCCAGTGCACCGCCACTATTGAGTACGCGGTAATTATCCAGCACCAAAGGCAATACACCATAGCTGATTTTTGAAAAATCCAGTTTGGTTTCTATAGCCCATTTATTTAAGGTTTGCACATCTTCCAATACCACATCAAAACGAATGCTCTCCGTATCAATTTTGCCATTCACAAGAGCATCAAAGATGAAAGTGTCATTGGGGCAGGGTGAGAATCCTAAAGTAAAATGCATGGCTTTCAATAGAAGTAAGGGAGTGGCTATTTTATTTTGTAAAGCTTTTCAATATATTTTAATAGGGTTTGATTCAGGTTATCGATAGACTCTTTTAATTTCCAATTGTCTTTATTACGCTCTCCCATATAATTCGAGACTGTGCGAATTTGTATAAAAGGGATATTGGCTAACCTGCAAACATAATGTAAGGCGGCACCTTCCATACTTTCCGAAACAGGCGCATACTTTTTGCTGATCAATGCAATTCTTTCCGGATTTGTAGTGATTTCGTTCACTGTAACAGCTGACACTTCAGGAAGATGCAAGAGATTATATTGGGCTAACCATGGGTTGCTTAGTTTGCGTCTTTCATAGGGTGGGTAACTGCTTTTTTCGAGTTTGAGATCAAAAATATCTTTCCATTTTCCATCTTCCATAACACCCGTATCGGCCAAAGCTTCCTCTTTGATCACCAGGGTTTTACCAAGAGCCAGAGATGTGTCAAAACAACCCGCAATTCCTGCCTGAATGATCAGGTCAGGCTTTTCTTCAAAAACAAGTTTGGTTAAAGCCACAGCCGAGGCGAGCATGCCAATACCGGATTGGTGAAACTGAACTTTACAGCGCATACTTTCACCCGTGTATAGATTGTTTATTTCCAGAAATGCGGGCATCCATTCTGCAACAGTAGCAGCCGTAATCACAATTTTCATATTACAAAGTTGTGTAAAAACTCGGAGAATTGTCAGGCTTCTTTGTTAGAAGCATTGTGCCATTAAAAATCTTATTGGAACAGCCATTTTCCCTACTTTCTTACTTTAACCTAACTTTACACAAAAATTGAGGAGAATGGTGTACCTGACCAGATTAGAACATTTTAATGCAGCACACAAGCTTTACAATCCAGATTGGACCAAAGACGAGAATGAAGCAGTTTTTGGCGTTTGTGCCAATGAGAACTGGCATGGGCATAATTATGATCTTTTTGTAACTATAAAAGGGTTGCCACATCCGGATACAGGATTCTTATATGATGTTAAAAAGCTAAGCAAGTTAATTAAGGAATATGTGGTTGACAAGCTAGACCATAAAAATCTGAATCTGGATGTGGACTTTATGAAAGACAAAATGTGCAGCACGGAAAACCTGGCTATGGGTATATGGTCTCAATTAGCGCCCCACCTGCCTGCTGATGTAAAACTCCATTGTATTAAATTGTATGAAACAAGAAATATTTACGTTGAATATTTTGGAGAGTAAAGGGATTTGATGCTTTTCATGTATTCTGTAAAATCTTTTGAGGATTTTCAAACAAAATAGACCATTGGTGGTTATTATAATTGGAATATATTTTTAATTACATTCATTGTATGAGTCCAAAAGTAGCCGTTTTTAGAAAAGAACATTTCAATGCAGCACATCGGCTCAACAATCCGGCTTGGAGTGCTGAAAAAAATGCCCATGTCTTCGGACTTTGTAATAACCCCCATTACCACGGACATAACTATGAATTGATTGTTAAAATAGTTGGTGTGCCCGATGAGGAAACTGGCTATGTGATTGACCTGAAAGTTTTGAGTGATCTGGTGAAAAAGGAAGTATTAGATCGCTTTGATCATAAAAATTTAAATCTGGATACCCAGGAGTTTGCAGAACTAAACCCGACAGCTGAAAATATAGCCATTGTTATTTATGGATTGCTGAAACCCAAACTGGATGAAGGTCTTGAACTATTTATACGGCTATACGAAACGGAAAGAAATTTTGTTGAATACCCTGTATCTTAATTAAATACTACACTATGGCTTATTCAAAAATTGAAAAATATGATGAGGATGTAACGGCTGGTTTGATAAAAAGCTACCATGATTCTCTTTCATTATTAGGAGAAAACCCGGAGCGGGAAGGATTGATCAAAACCCCTGAGAGGGTAGCCAAGGCAATGCAGTTTCTAACGCAGGGATATTCACAAGACCCTAAAGCCATTATTCAATCTGCCCGATTTAAAGAAGAAGGCAGTGAAATGATCATTGTAAAAGACATTGAATTATATTCTATGTGCGAGCACCATATGTTACCTTTTTATGGAAAAGCACATATTGCTTATATCCCCAATGGCTGGATTACCGGATTAAGTAAGATGGCAAGGGTTGTGGATGTATATGCCAGAAGATTGCAAGTTCAGGAAAGACTCACCACACAAATTCTGGAAGCGATCAAAGAATCTTTGAATCCTTTGGGCGTAGCCGTGGTAATTGAAGCCAAACACCTGTGCATGATGATGCGTGGTGTGGGAAAACAAAATTCCGTAACCACTACTTCTGCATTTTCCGGTGAATTTCAGAATAACACCACCAGAAGTGAGTTTCTGAAGTTAATTACAGCAGACTTAAACTAATTTTTGCCACAGACCTGTCTGCCGACACGCAGGTTCCACAGATTTACACAGTTTTGTTTCTGTGATTATCAATGAAATCTGTGGCATTTTTATGCCTTGTAATCTCCAATACTCTATTTTTACTTCAAATAGTAGTTTATGAAACATGCGTTTATTTTTCCTGGTCAGGGTTCCCAGTTTAGTGGTATGGGTAAGCATTTGTATGATACCAATGATTTGGCTAAAGAACTTTTTGAAAAAGCAAATGACCTTTTAGGTTTCAGGATCAGTGATGTGATGTTTGGAGGAACTGATGAAGAGTTAAAACAAACCAATATTACACAGCCGGCAATTTTTCTGCATTCGGTTATTGCTTATAAAACATTGGTAGATACTAATCCAGATATGGTAGCGGGCCACTCATTAGGAGAGTTTTCCGCACTTGTGGCCAATCAGGTTTTAAGTTTCGAAGATGCCTTGCAATTGGTAAGCATTCGGGCAAAAGCCATGCAGCAAGCATGTAATTTGCAAGCTTCTACAATGGCAGCAGTGCTGGCCCTGGCTGATGAAAAAGTGGAAGAGATCTGTGCTAACATCACAGCAGAAACCGGTGAAATTGTGGTTGCTGCTAATTACAATTGTCCTGGTCAGCTGGTCATCAGTGGTTCTATTAAAGGAATTGAAATTGCCTGCGAAAGAATGAAAGCTGCAGGGGCTAAACGTGCTTTGGTATTGCCTGTTGGAGGCGCCTTCCATTCACCTTTTATGGCTTCGGCTAAAGCAGAACTGGCAGCAGCTATTGAAGCAACTAATTTTCATACGGCAATTTGTCCGGTTTACCAGAATGTAGTGGCCATGGCTGTTTCAGAAGCTTCAGAGATCAGGAAAAACCTGATTGATCAGTTAACTGGTGCTGTTAGATGGACACAAACCGTACAAGCCATGACAACTGATGGGGCCACACAATTTACAGAATGCGGCCCTGGAAAAGTATTACAGGGATTGGTACAGAAAATCAATAAAGAAGCTATGGTTGCAGGTGTGAATTAGTTATCCATTCAAGAAATACTTTAACTGTTTCGTCTTAGTTATTTTCTTGTGCTTACAGTTTTCAAAAATCAAGAATGCCATTCACCCATTCCGGGTCAAGTTTTGCTTGGTATTTTTTGTAAAAATTAATGGCTGGCTCATTCCATTCCAATACTTGCCAAACCATTCTGGTAAATCCCTTTTCTTTGGCTTCTTCAATAATTCTATCGAATAGTAATTTGCCTGTACCATTACCTCTTAGTTTTTCAGTAACTAAAAAATCTTCCAGATATAAACATTGACCCTTCCATGTACTGTAACGGATATAGTAAAGGGCAAAGCCCTCCACCTGGCCATTTATTTCGGCTACAAATGCCCACCATACAGGATTTTGGCCAAATCCACTATCTTCAAAATGCTTTAAAGTTACAGTAACTTCATCAGGAGCTTTTTCATAATCAGCCAATTCTTGAATCAATTGTAAAAGTCGAACACAATCTTTTTTTTCAGCTCTTCTAATGCTTATTTCCATATAGCTATTATTTTTTTATAGTCATTCCTAAAAGCAATTATTATTTCTCAGCTCCAGGCCCTTTTACAAATTTACCAGGTGTGGCATTGTTGTGTTCGCCATCTTTTAAAACCTGTTTGCCATTTACCCATACATGTATCATGCCTGTTGCATATTGGTGTGGGTTTTCAAATGTTGCATGATCTTCCACTCTAGCTGGATCAAAAACGATGATATCTGCATAATTACCTTTTTGCAATACACCTCTCTTTTTCAATTTTAAATGAGTTGCTGGAAGTTTTGCTAATTTTTCAATGGCTTTTTCCAAAGGCATTAACTTTTCATCTCTGCTATAATGCCCCAGTACTCTGGCGAAATTTCCATAAGCACGTGGATGGGCATTCGATTTTAGAAAAACACCTTCTGTTGTATAGGAGCCTTCATCGCTGCCAAAGCTAACCCAGGGCAGTGCAACTTGTTTTTTAACGTTTTCCTCATTCATTAAAAAATAAGCAACACCTACACGGGTACTGTCTTGTATGATGAGATCCATGGCGGTTTCTTCTGGCGTTTTATGCAGCATCTTAGCAACTTCTGCCAATGTTTTACCGGTATATTTTTTAAGCGAATCTTGTTTAAATGATAAAAGTAGCACCTGTGTTGGACCACCACTTCCAAAATAAAGATTTTCCCAGTCAGCTGCATCCGTATTCATGGCTTTGATCATTTGTTTACGAATAGCAGGATCCTTCAGCCTTTGGCGATTTTCCAAAACCACCATCTTGTAAAGAAGGTGGGAAAGAAGAGGTAAGTCCGGTTGCACCTGCTAAATAAGTATACATATCAGCCTGTATAGAAAGACCTTCTTTTCTTGCCCTTTCTACTCTTTTAATAACACTATCCATTTTGCCCCAGTTATTTTTTCCGGCAGCTTTCAGGTGAAAAATTTCTGCCGAAATATTGGCTTCTTTTGAAATGTTAATGAGTTCTTCCACTGCTTCTAAAAGATGATTGCCCTCACTGCGCATATGACTGGAATAACTGCCGCCATATTTTGCAGCTTCTTTAGCAAGTGCAATGAGTTCATCCGTTTTTGCAAAAAAATCAACCGGATAAATTAGCGCATTGGTTACACCCAAAGCACCTTCCTTCATTGCTTGTGCTACCAATACTTTCATGCTGTCTAATTGATCAGGGGTGGGCACTTTGTTATCTTCGCCAATCACATATTGCCGAACCACGCCTGTGCCAATAAAGGATGCAATATTGGGAGAGATTCCTTTTTTTTCGAGGAACTGCATGTACTCACCCAGGCTATTCCATTCTACATTATATTGGATATCTCCCTGGTTTTCTTTTTGCTGTATTTTCATTTTTGGATTCAGTGGTCCCATACTGAATTCACCGAATATTTCTGTTGTAACACCCTGCCTGATATCGCTTTGGGCCCTGCCATCCTGTATCAAAGATTCCTCGGAATGCCCCATCATGTTGATGAATCCAGGGGCCATAGCCATTCCCTTTGCATCAATGTTATTTTCTGCAATTGCATTGGAAAGGTCTCCTATAAAAGCGATAGTATCATTAATGATGGCTATGTCTCCTTTTATAGGTGCGCCGCCATGACCATCATAGATCACTGCATTTTTTATGATGGTATCATACTTCTCATTATTGCATGATAAAAGGACAATTAAAACAAAAAATAAACTGCTTATTTTTCTCATAACAATCATTTTTTCTTTGCTTTGAAATTGCCATTAGGTTGTATAAAAGTTAGGCCAGTGGATTCTCCTTTTTCATTCACATCAAATAAAACAGAATAGCCATTCAATATTTTAAGTGAAAAACTATGTTTATCAATAGCTATTAATTCATATTCTGGCTGGGCGGGTACAGATACAAATAATGTCTTATTGTCTTTGATATATACTTTTGCTAGTGCTGGCCCTAAATCATAGTCGCCTATATATTTTTTTAACTCTTCTACAGTGATTTCTTTGGGTTTCGGGGTTCGGATAAATTTTAAAGGTGTTAATGTGGGCTCAAGAGCCATCAACATCGCATTGATATCACCTGCTTCATTCATAAGAAACTGTAACCTTAAACTGCTATGATCTGCAGTATCTATACCATCTTTTGGATCTTTGTCAAATGGTTCAAAAATATCATAGTGGTATTGGTTGAGCCATAAAATATCTTTTCCCATTTTTGCAAATAGCGAATCGCTTTTTTCAAATACTTCCAATGTGCCATAGCCAGGGTGACTATACAATCCTGCAAAATCCTTAAAGGGATGAGACAAGGCTGTATTCGTTTTTCTGGAACTGGTTTTGTTTTTTTCAGCTTCTTTGGCAGTTGCTTTTGCTTTTTCTGATGATTTTTTAATGTCAGCACTCCAGTCAAAATAAGGCAGTTTCAGTAATCTGTCTGCCAATAAATTTCTAACAATAGATGTTACAGAAGAACCATTTTGATTGGTTAATACAACAATACCTAAACTGTCACTTGGGAAGAAACTGGTGCTGGCTGAGAATCCGTCAATATTTCCCCCATGTTCCACACGATAATGTCCTTTATAAGATGAAAGCATCCAGCCAAATCCATAATTGCCAAAATATACATCGGGTTTTTCTTTGGTTGGCATACTTGCACCCACTACCATTTGAGAACTCATGGCTTCATTAACGTACGTAGCGGGTAAAATTTCCTTGCCATTAAATTTTCCGCCATTGATCCAGGTAGAAACCCAGTTAGCCATTTCAATTACATTGCTATTGATACTTCCAGCTGGGCCCATGGCATCAATATTATAGTAGTCTAATTTTTTAATGATACTGTCTTTTTTTACACCATAGCCTAATGAAGCATCGCTACTTTTCTCCATGTCTTTTACAGAAAACACAGAATTTGTCATGCCCAATGGCTTAAATATATTTTCCCGTACGTTCTCTTCCCAGCTTTTACCAGTAAGCTTTTCAGCAATCAGCCCTTGTAAGAAAAACATAAAATTATTATACTGCCATTTTTCCCTCACACCAAAACTAGGTTCCATGTATTGAATTCTTTTTAATAAACTATCCCTTGAACTAGTTGGAAATCCGTACCAGGAATAATCATGTCGCGGAAGGCCTGTACTATGACGCATGAGATCGCGAACTAAAATGGTATTGTTCATTCCATCATTGTAAAACTTAAGATCGGTAAGGTAGTTGCGAACAGGTTTATCCAATTCTATTTTGCCATTTTTTTGCAGTAAGCCAATCATGGAAGAAGTAAAAGCTTTGGTGCAACTGCCTATCGCAAATAAGGTATTGGGTGTTACGGGTATTTTTTTATCATAGTCTTTAAAGCCAAAGCCTTTGGCATAGACTACTTTATCCTTTTCAACTACAGCTACTGCAAATCCGGCTGCATGCCATTCCTTTAGAATTTTTTCGAATGTGGTATCTAAACCAGCAAAGCGGTCAGTTTCCGCAACTGTTTTGTTTTTCTTTTGCGACCAGGCACTAAATGAAACAACCAGCAATAGGGTAGTGAACAAAAATTTTCTCATACTTTAAGTTTTTATAAAGAAAAAGCCCTTTAAATGTAAACACTTAAAGGGCTAAAAACAATTTTGTAAGAAAGAATCTTACACAGAAGCCAAAGCCTGGTCAAGGTCGGCAATAATATCAGCGATATTTTCTATACCCACACTCATTCTGATGAGTCCATCGGTTATTTCATATTTCAATCTTTCTTCTTTAGAAAGTCCCATATGGCTCATACTGGCCGGGTGTGATAAAAGTGTGTCTACAGTTCCTAAAGAAATGGCCCTAACGCACATTTGTAAAGCGTCAATAAATCGCTTTCCTGCTTCCAAGCCGCCTTTCAATTCAAAGCTTAATAAAGCACCCGGATGACGCATTTGTTTTAACGTAATGGCATAACCTGGGTGTGTGCTGAGGCCATTATAATTTACTTTTTCAATAGCCGGATGCGCGTTAAGAAATTCGGCCACTTCCATCGCATTATGGCAATGCCTCTCCATGCGAAGCTCTAGTGTTTTCAACCCTTGCGTAAGTAAAAATGCATCGAAGGGATTACTGTTGCCGCCCAATAGTACATGCCATTTCCAAATTTTGGTGCGCATAAGTTCCAGGTCTTTACCAATAAGAATACCACCAATGGCTGTTCCATGACCATTTAGGAATTTAGTAGTAGAGTGGAAAACAAAATCTGCACCATATTTAAAAGGTTGTTGCAGATAAGGTGTTGCAAAAGTATTGTCAACAGTTACAATACAATTTTTTTGCTTGGCCAATAAAGTGATGGCTGCTATGTCAACACACTGAATAGTAGGATTGGCGGGGGTTTCTATATGCACCAGTTTAATAGAAGCATCATTGTTTAATGCTTCCGCAACCAATTCCGGATTACGCATATCTACAATAGTCGTTTTGATACCATTACCAGCCAGAACTTTTGTAAGTAATTCATTGGTGCCACCATACAATGAATAATGCGATAAGATAGTATCACCTGTTTGCAGATTGCCCATGAACATGGTGGTCATGGCAGCTTGCCCACTTGCATGCAACAAAGCTTTTAGTTGAATTAGATTACCTTCTTCATCCTGTATGCCAAATGCTTCCAATGCAGCGATGGTTTCTTCTGCTACCGTAAAAGTGGGGTTCCCCCAACGGCTATATATTCTGGTTTTATCTGCACCCGCAAATCTGTCGGTGCCTTCCTGTGCGGTATCAAAAGTAAAAGTTGAGGTTGCATATATAGGCGTAAGGTGCGCAAAATCTGCATTGTCTTGTCCTGATGTATGCATTGCCACAGAACTGATACCGGTTAAGGGAAAAGGTTTACGCATACAACATGATTTATAGATTATGTGAAATATAGCAAGAACTAATTAGTAAGCCCATTTTATCCAGGTAGCACCCCAGGTAAAGCCGCCGCCAAATGCAGCCAATACCAGGTTATCGCCTTTTTTCAATTGACTTTCCCATTCCCATAAACATAGTGGAATGGTTGCTGCTGTAGTATTGCCGAATTTCTGGATATTGACCATTACTTTTTCTTTTGCCAATCCCATGCGATTAGCTGTGGCATCAATGATGCGTAAATTAGCCTGGTGTGGAACAAGCCAGGCAATATCATCACCTGTTAGGTTATTTCTTTCCATCAATTCTGCACTAACATCAGCCATACCTTTTACGGCAAATTTAAAAACGGGTTGACCATCCTGGTAGGCATAATGCTCTTTGGCTAATACTGATTCAACGGATGCAGGTTTTACAGAACCCCCTGCCTTCATGTGCAGGTATTGACGGCCACTGCCATCTGTTCTTAAGATGCTGTCTAAAATTCCATTTTCATCTTCACTTGGTTCCAATAAAACGGCACCGGCGCCATCTCCAAAAATGATACAGGTAGCCCTGTCTGTATAATCAACGATCGCACTCATTTTATCTACACCTACCACAACTACTTTTTTGTACCTGCCACTTTCAATATACATGGCACCTGTGGTTAGGGCAAATAAAAACCCGCTACAGGCAGCACTCATATCATAACCCCAGGCATTGGTAGCACCGATCTTATCACATATGATATTGGCAGTTGCTGGAAAAACCATATCAGGTGTTACGGTCGCACAAATAAGACAGTCTATTTCTGAGGGGTCTATATTTTTTTTACGCAACAGTTCCAATACTGCCGGTACAGCCATATCACTGCTGCCCTTACCCTGTTCTTTCAGAATTCTTCTTTCCTCAATCCCTGTTCTAGTTCTGATCCATTCATCATTGGTCTCTACCATTTTTTCAAGGTCGAAATTGGTCAGTTTGGTTTCAGGAACATATCCCCCAACACCAGTAATAGCTGCTTTGATATTTGTCATATGGTTCTCTAAAGATTCGCGCAAATATCTATAAGATTTATTTAATGTGGCAGGGGCATCGGTTTGTTTTATCTTTAAATCATTAAAGTAATTGATTTTCAATATGTTATAAATTTGTTGCCCAGTATATTCCTCTAAAAAATCTTTAAAAAAAGTATAAATTTCCCTTGTTGACACCTAATTTAATCGCCTATCAATAAACTTAGCCCATAGTTGCTTTTTTGCCATATTTTTGAATAAGGTATGATCGCATTTGTAAAAGGACATTTTGCAGTTAAAACACTTGCAAGGGTTGTGGTAGATGTTAACGGCGTTGGGTATGACCTGCAAATTAGTTTGCATACATACTCCGCGATTAGTAATAAGGAAAATGGGTTATTATTTACCTATCTCCACATTACTGAAAACGCACAAACACTCTTTGGCTTTGCTGAATTAGCAGAAAAAGAAATGTTTCTGCAATTGATTAGTGTTTCGGGTGTAGGTGCCTCAACTGCGCGAATGATGTTGTCGGGCATGCGACCCGAAGAAATTACCAGGGCAATTGTACAGGGCAACACAAGGCAGTTAGAAAGTATCAAAGGGATAGGAAAGAAGTCGGCTGAGAGACTGATAGTAGAGTTAAAAGACAAATTAGGAAAACAATCTTTTGAAACGGCAAGTGGTTTTGCATCAGTACCTTCTTTAGATTCAGATGCAGTAAATGCACTGATAGCTTTAGGTATTGGCAGACAAATGGCAGAACAGGCAGTTAAAAAAACAGTTGCCGGATTAAATGATCAGGCAAGTTTAGAAGATATTATTAAGCAGTCACTTAAAAATTTATAGTCTATAGCTTCAATTTTACGTAACCAATTTATTGTTATTATCGTACCTATCTCTACTTAACCAAGCGTAACTGTTTGAAGCATCTTCGTTTAATTTTCAGCTCAGTTGTTTTGCTGCTATTTGCTATTGAAGCAAGTTCTCAGCAGAAAGACTCTGTTCACTACCCCATAAGTGACAGAAGGGGGGATCCTTTTTCGCAACCCAGCAAAAATCCTTTTGAAATAGGTAAGATACCATTGATCAAACAAGATATTCAGTATGACCCTGTTTCTAAGCAGTATTATGTTACAGAGAAAATTGGCAGTAAGTATTATCGCGTACCTGCTGTTTTAACATTTGAAGAATTTTGGAAACTAGAATCCAATCGAGCTGAGAATGATTATTTCAAGAAAAGAGCGAATGCATTAACCACTCTTAATCTAAAGACGCCCAGGCCCAAAATGCAGGTTTATGACAAACTCTTTGATCGCATTTTTGGGTTGTCTGCAACTGGACTAAAAGTGGATATCAGGCCTACAGGAGAAGTGAATATTATGGCGGGGTATCAGGGACAAAATATTGAGAACCCAACCCTGCCCGAAAGAGCCAGAAAGAATGGCGGCTTCGATTTTGATATGAATGCCAAGTTAAATGTCAATGCCAATATTGGCGATAAGCTAAAGTTTCCTATCAACTATAATACACTTTCTAATCTCAGTTTCGACAACCAATTAAAACTGGATTATAAGGGCATGGATGATGAGATCATCAAAAGTTTGGAAGCCGGAAATATTTCCTTTCAATCTAGGGGAACTTTGATACCCAGTGCACAGAATCTGTTTGGTATCAAAAGCCAGTTGCAGTTTGGTAAATTATTTATCACAGGTGCCATTGCCAATCAGCGCTCAACGCGACAGTCTGTGGGTCTGCAGGGTGGAACAGCTACAACCAACTTTACTAAAAGGCTGCACGACTACGAAGAGAACAGGCACTTTTTATTAGGCCAATATTTTAAAAATAATTTCAATAAAACCATGTCGAATTTACCTGTTGTAAATTCACAGGTACAGTTACAGCGTATGGAAGTGTGGGTTACCAATCGAACCGGTGCAACCACAGATGCCAGGGATATTGTTGGGTTGATGGATATTGCAGAACCGAGGCCTTATAACCCAGTCATACGTTCACTTACCACCAATCCTTTACCTGCTAATTCAGCGAATGATTTGTATTCCTCATTGGTGGGTAACCCAAGTGCAAGGAACCCTTCACAGGTCCATAATCTTTTGTTATCAAAAGGGTTAAGGCCGGTGGATGATTATGAAAAAACTTTCGCCCGAAAACTTAGTCCAACGGAATATTATTTCAATCCGCAGGTAGGTTTTGTTTCCATCAATGTTCAGTTACAGGCCGATGAGGTTTTAGCGGTTGCTTATCAATACACTTATAACGGCAGGGTTTACCAGGTAGGTGAATTTTCGCAGGATGTGGCTTTAGATTCGAATAGAGGTGTACAGAAGGTTTTATTCCTAAAACTATTGAAAGCAACCTCACAAAGAACAGAATTGCCTATCTGGAGTTGGATGATGAAAAACGTTTATTCTCTCGACCTTTTTGGGGGTATTCAAAGAGATGATTTTAAATTAAATGTTTTGTATGAAGAGCCTAGTGGTGGATTAAAAAGATACCTGCCAGAAAGTTCCCCTGCTGTTGATGGAATATCATTGTTGCGTATATTAAATCTCGACCGCCTCAATAACAGAAATGATCCGCAACCTGATGGTGTATTTGACTATTTGGAAGGGTTTACCATATTGCCGGAAATGGGCCGTGTGGTATTTCCTGTATTGGAACCATTTG
Organism: Chitinophaga pinensis; assembly: GCA_943371455.1. Classification (GTDB taxonomy): domain Bacteria; phylum Bacteroidota; class Bacteroidia; order Chitinophagales; family Chitinophagaceae; genus Sediminibacterium; species Sediminibacterium pinensis_J. Next base: position 17,564 of record CALRUV010000035.1, read on the forward strand.
GACGCGATCTTGATACATTGGCTTTCTCCGGACAGTCGTCCGCCATGAAAAAGAAATATGTTTATTACCAATTGTATGACTCTATCAAAGCCATTGCAGAAACCTATGCCAACCTAAATAGATTTATCATGCAGGGGCAGGTGAAAGGAAGTGCGGGCGGATCTGAAATTAATCTGAATGCATTTAATATTCCCCAGGGTTCTGTTACGGTTACTGCAGGCGGACAAGTACTCACAGAAGGATCAGACTACACAATAGATTATAATTTAGGAACCGTAAAAATTCTAAATGCAGGCATTCTAAGTTCCAATGTACCTGTAAAAGTAAATTTTGAAAACAATGCAGGCTTTGGCATACAGCAAAGAAATTTTACCGGATTAAGGGTTGATTATCTGGCAAACAAAAAACTAACATTGGGTGCTTCTTATGTGCGTTTGGCAGAAAGGCCCTTCTTTACTAAAATGGGATATGGTGATGATCCTATCAGGAATTCCATGTATGGGTTAGACTTTAATTACCAGAACGATCTTCCCAGTCTTACCAGGCTTTTAAATAAATTACCATTTTATTCAACCAATGTAAAGTCGTCGATAGCCGCATATGGCGAAGCTGCCATGATGCAGCCCGGGCATCCCAAACAAATTGGCAGTGGCGACCAGGGCCTGATATTCATTGATGATTTTGAAGGAACGAGAACCAGTATAGATTTGCGCTTTCCACTGGTAGCCTGGTCTTTGGCTTCTACACCACAGGGCAATCCAAAGTTTCCGGAGTCTGTTTTATCAGATTCTATTAACTATAATTTTAACAGGGCAAAATTAGCTTGGTATAATATTGAACCCAATTTGCAGGACAGGAACAGTCCCAATAACCCATTAAGAAGAGATTTGGTAGAATTGAGTGATCCTCGCGTTAGGCAGGTATTTACCAATGAAATTTTCCCTCAACGTACTACCAATATTACAGATGTTCAAACGGCAACATTTGATTTGGCTTATTACCCAACAGAAAAAGGTCCTTACAATTACGAAACGCGCAGTTCGCAAATTGATGCAAATGGAAAGCTCAACCGGCCCGCTGCCAGATGGGGTGGTTTGATGCGTTCGATAGATCAAACAGATTTTGAAACCGGCAATATTGAGTACATTGAATTTTGGGTGCAGGATCCTTTTATTAAAACGCCCAATAGTAAGGGAGGTAAAATGAATATCAACCTCGGAAATGTGAGTGAGGATATTCTGAAAGATGGAAGACGTTTTTATGAGAATGGCATGAATACACCCAATATTCCTGCAGCAGTAGACAGTACCAGTACCTGGGGAAGAACACCTGTAAACCCTATCCAGATTACGCAGGCGTTCAGTAATGATCCCGATGACAGACCTTACCAGGATATTGGATTTGATGGTATTGATGATGCAGGTGAAAGAAGAAAGAAGGACTATGTTTTACAAAGGATCGCAAATAATTTCGGTGTCAATTCACCACTCTATCAAAAGAGCCTCATTGATCCTGCATTGGATAATTATAAGTGGTACAGAGATCCTTCATTTGATGCATTAGGTACTGGAATATTAGGGCGATATAAAAACTTCAACAGTCCGCAAGGCAATTCTCCTCTCGCCACAACTGGCGGACAGTTTACTTCTGCGGCTACCTTATATCCAGATAACGAAGATCTGAACAGGGATAATACCTTAAATGAAACCGAATCTTATTACGAATATGAAATAGACCTGAGACCGGGAATGGATGTAGGTAATACACAATACATTACCGATAAAAGAAGGATCACGGTAAATTCTGCGGATGGTGTACAAAGATCAGAGAACTGGTTTCTGTTTCGGGTTCCTATCAAAAGTTATTCAAAAACTGTTGGTGGTATTGCAGGTTTTAAATCCATTCGTTTTGCAAGACTTTTTTTAACTGATTTTGAAGATTCCGTAGTACTTCGTTTGGCAAGACTTGACCTGGTTAGGAATCAATGGCGGCAATTTATATACAATGTAGACACAACAGGATCTTATACCCCCATTAATAATAACACTGGTACTGTTTTAAACACATTGGCAGTTAGTTTAGAAGAAAATAGCAGTAGGAGACCGGTTAATTACCTCATGCCTCCTGGTGTTGAG
>CALRUV010000036.1:0-19290 GCA_943371455.1 Chitinophaga pinensis
ATCCCAATTCTTAAGGAAATTTGAAATTCATTCATTCTAAAGTAGGTTTGCATATTATTAGGCATATTTCATTTTCTTTTCACCCATACTTAGCTTTGTAAGTAGGTAATTGTTAAAAACCAGTTTTATGCGTTTCAGAAATTTTAAAATGGTCAGTTACGTTGTTTACGGACGTGGCAGCTTTAACCAGTTAGATGAGATCCTTGCCCCGCAAAGAAAACCCGATCTTCCGATGGTTTTTCTGGTCGATCATTTTTTTGAAGGCAAACCACTCATGAACCGCATACCGCTGCGCGCCAACGATAAGGTCATTTTTGTGGATGTTACTTATGAACCTAAAACCAGTTATGTAGATGCTTTGGCCGAAGATTTGAAAAAAGAATTCGGACATATTAGTGGTGTGATCGGTATTGGTGGCGGTTCTGCAATGGACCTTGCCAAAGCTGTTTCATTAATGATGACCAATCCTGGCTCCTCTGCTGATTACCAGGGATGGGATCTTGTAAAAAATCCCGGCGTCTATAAAGCCGGCATTCCTACCCTTAGTGGTACGGGTGCAGAAGTTAGCAGAACAACCGTATTAACCGGACCCACCCGCAAACTGGGTATGAACAGCGATTTTACACCATTTGATCAAATTGTATTGGATCCTGAACTCACCAAAGGAGCACCTGCTAATCAGCGATTCTTTACGGGTATGGATTGTTATATTCATTGTATAGAAAGCCTGGAAGGAACTTATTTGAACGAATTCAGTAAGAGTTATGGTGAGAAAGCCTTGCAGCTTTGTCAGAAAGTTTTTGTTGATAAAAATGACTGGGACGACGAATGTGACGACCAGCTGATGATGGCTTCTTATGCCGGCGGCATGAGTATTGCTTACTCGCAGGTTGGTGTGGCACATGCAGTGAGTTACGGTTTAAGTTACTTACTGGGTACCAAACACGGTATTGGAAATTGCATTGTTATGAATCATCTGGAAGAATATTATCCCGCAGGTGTAAAAGAATTTAAATACATGGTTGAGAAAAATAAGATAGAAATTCCACAAGGCATTTGTAAGGGTTTAACAGATGCACAATTTGATAACATGATCAATGTATCAATGGGCATGAAACCCTTATGGGAAAACGCTTTGGGGCCTGATTGGGAAAAAATTATGACGCGTGAAAAACTAAGGGGGCTTTACGATAAATTATAATTGAAGATATTTTTAAAGCGTAAGTTTTTTGCCACAGATTACGCAGATTAACACAGAAGAATAACTGTGATAATCTGTGTAATCTGTGGCTATTTTCTTTTAAAACCGTTGTAATTTAATATCTTCCACCACCTAATCAATTTCATATGAAAAGATTCATCTTAACCATTTTGCTAATAGCAAGTCTGTTGATTGCAGAAGCCCAGCCCTTTTCCGCAGCCCTTTTTAATAGTATGCAGTGGCGTATGATTGGTCCGCACAGAGGCGGAAGAACAGTAGGCGCAGTAGGCGTTCCCTCTCAACCCAATGTTTTTTATATAGGTGTTAATAATGGGGGTGTTTGGAAAACAACCGATTATGGACGTGTTTGGAAACCCATTTTCGACGAAATGCCCACAGGCTCCATTGGCGATCTGGCTGTTTCTGAATCCAACCCTAATGTAATTTTTGTAGGCAGCGGCGAAGGCATACAACGTCCCGATCTTTCTGTGGGTGATGGCGTTTATAAATCAACCGACGGCGGTAAAAGTTGGAAGAATATGGGTTTGAAAGATGGCCAGCAAATTGGTGGCATCATCATTGATCCAAAAAATGAGAACAGGATCTTTGTAGCAGTGCTTGGTCACCCCTACGGACCCAATACCGAGCGTGGCATTTACAGAAGCCTGAACGGCGGTAATACATGGGAACGTGTATTGTATAAGGATGAAAATACTGGAGCCATTCAGGTTTGTTTCGATCCAAATAATCCTAATATAGTATATGCTGATTTGTGGGCTGGCCGTCAGGGACCCTGGGAAAATGGCGCCTGGAACGGAGCAGAAAGCGGATTGTATAAATCAACCGACGGCGGTACGACCTGGAAAAAACTAGCCAAAGGTTTACCCACAACCGAACAAGGTCTTGGCAGAATGGGTATTGGAATAGCGCCCAGTAATAGCAACAGAATTTATGCTTCCGTTGATGCAGGCAGGTATGGCGGTATTTATAGAAGTGATGACGCTGGTGAAAGCTGGAGCCTTATAAACAGTGATAGAAAATATTGGGACCGCGGCAGTGATTTTGCTGAAGTAAAAGTAGACCCAAAAAATGCAGATATAGTTTACAGCGCTAATGTAGTAGCCTGGAAATCTGCTGATGGCGGTAAATCCTGGACAGCTTTCCGTGGTGCGCCAGGAGGTGATGATTACCATCGTATCTGGATCAACCCAAATGATCCAAAAATCATGTTGCTAGCTGCAGACCAGGGTGCCATTGTGACTGTAAACGCTGGTGAAACCTTTTCTTCCTGGTACAACCAGGCAACTGCTCAATTCTACCATGTAAATACTGATAATGCTTTTCCTTATAATGTTTATGGCGGTCAACAGGAAAGTGGTTCTGTGGGTATTGCATCCCGTGGTGTTGACGGACAAATAGGCTTGCGCGAATGGCATCCGGTGGGCGTAGAAGAATATGGTTATGTGGCGCCCGATCCCTTAGATCCCAATATTATTTATGGTGGAAAGATCACCCGTTATGATAAACGTACCGGTCAGGTTCAGAATATTGCACCAGAAGCTATACGCAGTGGTAAATATCGATTTGTTAGAACGGCTCCCGTTATTTTTTCGCCGGTTGATAATAAAACCCTTTACTATGCAGGTAATGTTTTGTTCAAAACACTCAATGGAGGTAATAGCTGGAGTATCATCAGTCCCGACCTAACGCGCGAAAGCTGGGACATACCCAACAGTGTAGGCATCTACACCAATGAAGACATGAAAAAAATGCCCCGCCGTGGTGTGATTTATACCATTGCCCCATCACATAAAGACATCAATACAATTTGGGTGGGCACTGACGATGGTCTGATTCACCTAACACGTGATGGCGGAAAGAACTGGCAGAATATAACACCTGATGCTATTACATCCTGGAGTAAAGTGTCTATCATGGATGCTGGTCACTTCGACAATAACACCGTATATGCTGCAGTAAACAGAATTCGCTGCGATGATTTACAACCTTATATTTTTAAAACTTCAGATGCCGGTAAAACATGGAAACGGATTACCAATGGCTTGCCCAATAATGAACCTATTAATGTGGTAAGAGAAGACCCCAAAAGAAAAGGTCTTTTATATGCAGGATCAGAAAATGCCGTTTATGTTTCTTTTGATGATGGCGAAAACTGGCAATCGCTCAGGCTCAATATGCCCGCCACATCTATCAGAGACCTTGTTGTAAAAGACGATGATTTGGTGATTGGTACCCACGGCAGAAGTTTTTGGATCCTGGATGATATCACACCCATCAGACAGTTAAGTGCTAACCTTGCTTCACAAAAAGCCATTTTGTATAAGCCACAAACGGCTTATCGCATTCGCTGGAACCAGAATACAGATACACCCATTCCGCAGGAAGAGCCGGGCGGACAAAACCCTCCTGATGGCGCCATCATTAATTATTACCTGGCTGAAAATGCAGGAGAAGTTAAATTGGAAATAATAGATGCTTCGGGAAAAACTATTCGCTCCTATAGCAGCAAGGATAAACCTTATGAGATTCCGCCTTCCAATACCCCGGAATATTGGATTAGACCTCAGCAAATGCTTTCGCCAAACGCTGGTTCACATCGCTTTTTATGGGATGTTCATTATAATCCAATCGAGGAACCCGTTTCTTTTCCCATGACAGCCACTTATCAAAATACGGCACCCGTAAAAAATGCCCCTTGGGTTATCGCCGGAAATTATCTTGTGAAACTAACCGTCAATGGTCAAACATTTATACAACCATTAACCGTTAAGATGGACCCGCGCATTAAAACCCCTGTTAGTGATATTCAAAAGATCCATGATCTTTCTGTTACCTGTTACCAGGGAAGACTAACTGCTGCTAAATACATGCTGGAAATTACCGACACAAAAAAGAACCTACTTGCAGCAATTGAAAAAGGTGGAACAAATAAGGTTTCATTACAAGGCTTGGAAAAAGAATTGGCTATATATGAAAGTGAAAGAACAGGCAGAAGAGGTTTTGGTGCACCTGCGCAAGGACCCAGCTTTGGCAGTATTGACGGTACTTTCAGCGCTTTGTTAGGAAACCTGCATGAAAACGACATGACACCAACCACACAAACCATTAATGCGGTTAAAGAAACAAGTATGCAACTGATACAATTAAGCAGCAAATGGTTAAGCTTAAAAGAAAAAATATTATTGGCGTTAAAATAATAAAATATACCTAATTTTTTTCTCGCATCAAATTAAGATGTGTTATTTTTTCATTAGTTAATAATGGATTATATAAACAGAAATATTTAATTTTAATAAAAGATAATTTGTTGCTTCCTCCTCAGCCTAGCCCCTTAGTTTCCTATCTTCGTGTAGGACGACTATTATATTATTCTCTTGTATTATTTATATTGGAGTCATGGATTTATTGGGTTAAACTGAGGCAGGCCTACCTCTCAGAATCCTATTTTTGGATCATGTTCTGGTTCTCTTTCTTTCTTTTCTCCTTCCTGCATATTTATCTGGTGATCATGGACGGCTGGTCGCGCTTTCAAAATTATAAGCGAGCCAAGGACCAGTTTTTTATTCATGGCTTTAACCGAAAAATTGCCAATACTTATATTGGTTCAAAATGCCAGCGCATGGCAGCAGAAGTTGCGGCAGAAGAATTGGGTATAAAAGAAGAAGTGAAAACATATTTTACAACCATGGGTGTTAAATGGTTTCATTACGTGCCCTATTTCATGATCAAAGAACCCCTATTCCTGTTCAAGAAAAAATTCTGGTCGCGCACCTTCCTCGAAAAAAATTATACACCCAAATTCGATTACCGGAATCTTCAACCTACGTTGCAAGCATCATGATAGTCGGGACCAAGCTCAGCAAATCCTTCGGTAAGAGAAAAGTATTGGACGAGGTAAGCATCCACTGCGCAGCAGGTGAAATTTGCGGACTGCTTGGAGCCAATGGCGCTGGTAAAACAACCCTGTTCAAAATCTTATTCGGTCTCATCACCCCCGATAGTGGCAGTTTTTCCATCAGTAGTAATGGCGTAAAACCCATTGGTGGTATCATTGAGAAACCAGCACTATATGAATACCTGAATGCTTACGATAATATCAAAGTATTTGGAAGTATACAAGGAGTGCCTATTACCAAAAGCTATGTTGAAATGCTTTTACATAAGGTAGGGTTGCCAACTGACAGAAAAGATCCGGTTGCTCATTTCTCACTTGGCATGAAACAAAGACTGGGCATTGCCATCGCATTGCTAAACAATCCTTCCTGCCTGGTACTGGATGAACCCTTCTCAGGTCTGGACCCACTGGGGGTTTCAGCCCTGCGCAACCTGATTGTAGAGCTGGCAGAAAAAGAAAACCTGGCCATCATACTTTCCTCTCATATCATTGAAGAGCTGAGTAGGATATGCCATACGCTGGTGGTAATCAAAGATGGCAAAATTGTAAATGCCGGACCCTCACAACAAATTATTGCCAATAATACAGATACCTATGCCATCTGTGCCAACAATTTATTAGCATCTGATTCTATCAAAAAATACAATCCTGTTTTTAAAGGACAATGTGTACAGGTAACCATAGCAGCAGATAAGGTTTCAGAACTTATACAGGATTTGCATGCCGAAAACATCTTTGTTACTTCCTGCACACCAGAAATAAATATGGAAAAACTTTTTGAAACCAATGCCCTATGAAAGCACTGATCAGGGCAGAAATTTTTAAACTATTCCGGCAGGGCAAAACCTATTATGCCCTGGGTGCCCTATTCATGATAGAAGCGGTGGTAATGATCAGCGCTTATTTTGAAGGCAACAATATCATAGAAATTCTATTGGATAATCTGCGTAAATCTTTTTATTTCGAAGGCACTTTGGTAAATGGTAGCTTACTGGTTTACCTCTTACTCAATACCCTTTGGTTTCACCTGCCCCTGATCTTAATGATCGTGGTATCAGGTACACTTACCTCCGAGTACAAAGACCGCACCCTGCAAACAGTGATGTTGCAACCAGTGGTTAAATGGAAATATATACTCAGTAAATACATTGTAGCTATTCTTTTTACATTGGTGGTGGTCTTCTTCCTGGCACTCAGCTCATTCGCCCTCTCTTATGGTATTTTTGGAAAAGGCGACCTGATCGTGTACCTCAACACCCTTAATTTTTTCGAATCTTCAGAAGCCATCTACAGGCTTAGATGGTCTTTCGCTTCCGGGGCTTTATCGATGGTGTTTTTTTCGGTAAGTAGTTTAACCATTGCCGTAATTTTTAAGGAAGCAACCAAAACATGGATCATCGTTGCCTTCTTTCTGGTGCTATCCAATATTTTACTGAAGATTGATTTTGGCAGTAACTGGTACAACCATTTTTTTTACGCCAAGATGAACGATACCTGGCAGTATTTTTTTTATAATACCATTCCCTGGAACCTAGTTCTGCATAATTCGCTTTTATTAAGCATCTATACTTTGGTTACGATGGGATTGGGCTTGTATATTTTTCACAAAAAAGATATTGGTTAATGAGAAGATTACTATGGATACTGGCTTTCACCTTCTCACAAACACTCTCAGCGCAGGTGGTGGATGCTGATCTGTTGAAGATCAAGCAGCGTATGGATTCTATCAAACAGTTTTCTGCAGACCTTACCCTGAATGTAGATATCAGCTTCATCAATATGCCCACAAAAAAAGCGAAGATGAGCTATACCAAGGGTAAGCCTGTTAAGTTTTCTTCCAGTGACTTTGTCATGATCCCCAAACGTGGTCTGGATTTTTCACTGGCGGGTATTTTTGAATATCCTTTTATCACCATCGACAGGGGCGAAGAAAAACGCAATGGTAAAACCTATAAAGCCATCAATGTGATTCCTACGGATAAAAAAGCTGATTTCTCCATTGCAACCCTTCTCTTAGATACCCAAAACAGGCGTATTGCCGAATCTGAGATCAATACCAAAAAAGATGGTTCTTATATTTTAGAGATGGTCTATGAAAATGCAAAAAAAATACTACCGTCCAAAGTAGCCGTCAGTTTTGAAATTGACCGGATCAAGATCCCGCTAAACTTCATGGGCAAAGACACAGACATCGACCGCAAACAAATGCGTGCTGCTGGTACAAAAACCGGTAAGATCTATTTGCAAATGAATAATTACACAATATCTATGAACTAGAAGGGTTTCAATAAAAGAAAAACGAAGAAAAAGAGAGTTCTCGAATTTCAGAGACGCTTATTTCCTTTTGTCCCTCTCTTATTGAAATTTTTTCGAACTGAAGGGTTTCAATAAAAGAAAAACGAAGAAAAGAAGAAAAAGAGTGGTCTAGAATTTCAGAGACGCTTATTTCCTTTTGTCCCTCTCTTATTGAAATTCTTTCGAACTGAAGGGTTTCAATAAAAGAAAAACGAAGAAAAGAAGAAAAAGAGAGTTCTTGAATTTCAGAGACGCTTATTTTCTTCGTTCTTCTCTTATTGAAATTTTCTAAACTAGAACGGATTCGCTATAAGATCCCGCACTCCTTATTCAGCACATCCACTGTTTTATAATAAAAGGATTTAGCATCTTCGATAGAATGTCCAATACAAACCATCCCCAACTTTCCATATTCAGATAAGGCACCAATCATGTGAAACATAACACCCGTCTGCTTGGCAGAATCATACAACAAACCATTACACATAGCAATATCAATCAGGTCGTGCGGTGTAAGTCCGATATATTGTTCATGCACCACATTATCTGAAGCAAAATAGCATCTTTCCTGCCCATTCGGCATGGTATAAACACCTCTCTCCCAATCAAACAAACCACCGGTTAAAAACTGGATCATGATAAAAGGATGGGTTGTACCTCCTTTACGCAGGTTGATTTCAATAGCATAATGTGTCCAGCCCGTATCATTCAAAACAGAAATAAAATCCATCCCAAACCTACCCAACACACCCCTGCTTTGCAAACCCTCCGAAACTTTTTTGGCAATAGTTGCTACCTCATAATTGTAAGCATTATTAGCAGGGAAAGCAGCACCCAGAAATACCTGGTTACATTCTCCCCCCATCATCTGATCATGTGTTGAAATAACTTCTGATCTTCCTGAAGGATTTATTCTGCATTGCACTGAAGGCGATTCTTTGATATCACCTTCAATAAACGCTTCCACAATGCCGCCCATACTTTTGAACTTTTCCAGAAAGCTTAACAGTGTAAGATCACTGGCAACCAGGCATAATTGACTATCAAATCTTTGTGCAATCTCAATCTCTAACTCAGGGTCATTTGCTGCTATATCCTCGTATCTGAATACTGCATTGCCTTCCCCGGAAAACCCATCGTTCATTTTAATCACCGCCTTTCTTAAATTAGGGTCGTGTTTTTTCAGGTTCATCAATGCTTCCAGTATTCCCTGCTCTGTATAAATATTTTCATAGCCTGCAGGAAGGGTAAGTCCGAGTTCTTTAAACAAGGTTCTGCTACCCGATTTGGTACCTAAATACAATAAAGCCGGATCGCAACCATAAATGGGGATATCCAATGCCAATGCCAAATCGGTTTCATGGTTTGTTACATTAAAACAAGCCATATGTGTTAACTGTGGTGAGCGGATACTTGATCTTATCCGATTGATCAGCCTGGGTCTTTTCAATATTTTTTCGGTGAGCGATTGTGTAGAAGCGTCATAACAACTCAGCATCAATAAGCGCTGCCGGGCATGATAGGCGGTGATGCCAGGAAGCAAATGCAGGTAATAATCTATGATACTGCTTTCTATGGGCACACTGGTTACGTAAATAACATGGGTACGGGGCATGCGCAATAGCATGAGCATACAGAGCAGTCTTTCTTCATAATACAAAGCGCCCTTTACCGTTTTCAACATTTCAGAATCCAGTGTTAAACTGGGAATGATCACCACCGTTTTTTCGGCCATATCATTCTCAAAAATATCATGGTAATATTCAGTAAACCTTTGCTGCAATTGTTGAAAAGCACCAAAATCTGGCAGGCTGGTATCGTTAGCGGAATGAGTCACCTAAAAAATTTCTAGCCACAATATTACAAATCCATACCCCTAAACAATATGACAGATATCATGTATTTTATTCTACCTTATTTTGCTATTAATATAAAAAATCAAACAAAACCGTGCCTTCTCGCCCGCTAAGCTCAGGCGAGCGCGGTGTGCCTTTGTGTGAAATTATTTATCACACAAAGGCACTAAGGCACAGTAGATTAAAAACAAGTATAATAACACAAGGGTTTTATTATAAACTAAGAAGAAAATGGTGAATAAAAGCGTGCTTTCGCCTTGGTTTTAAAAATCAAACATTATTTACCGGCAGTGTAAAGAAAAAATCAGACCCCTTCCCTTTTTCGGAAGTAAAATCAATTTTGCCTTTGTGTAGTTCCACAATTTTCTTTACAATAGCCAGTCCCAAACCGGTTTTAGATTCGTTGGCAGTGGGAATATTAGATGTCATCACAAAAGGATCAAATAATCGGGCATGGAATTTTTCGTCAATACCCAAACCCTGATCAATTATATGGGTGATAATTGTATGTTGTTCATCTGATGTGTAAGATACTTTAATGGTAATAGCCGTATCAAAATCGGAATACTTAATGGCATTTGTAATCAAATTATTCAACACCTGCGATAAACGGATTTGATCAAAAGAAGCGTTCATCTTTTCATGGGTCGTGAGCAAACTGATCTTCTGCCTTTTCTTCACAGCCAAATGTTCGTTTAATTGCAGGTTTTCTTTTACAAAAGCTACAAAATCGCTCTCTTTATATTGCAGGGTGATCGTGCCCGATTGAATCTGACTCACATTTAAAGTATCACCCAGGATCTGTAAAGAACTGTTGGCTGCATGTAAGATCAGGTTTACAAAGTTTTTATCCTTATCAGGTAAGTGCTGATTCTCTGCTAATATTTCAGCCATCATCTTAATACTACCTATCGGATTTCGAATATCATGGGCTGCAACGCCAATAAATTTGTTGAGTTCTGTATTGGCCTGTTCCAGTTGATTATTGGCGCTTTCCAACTGTTTTTTCTGTTCAGCAATGATCTGCTTTTGTTCTCTTTCAATATAAAACCCGTTGAATACGGCAGTTGCAAAAACAAATACAACCAAACGATTTAAGGTATTAATGAAAAAATTAGCCTCGTTAAAATATGCGTGGGTAGTAAAATCTACCAACACCGCTAAAACCGTTATAGTAATTGCAAAAAATAGTAATTGGCTTTTTTTATATTGACTATTATACGCAAATAAGCCAATGGGTAAGAGATAAAACAAAGTAGAGTTAACTTCATAGGTAATCTGCGAATCCAGGAAGACAATCAGGGTAAGCAGCAATAAACTAAGTGAGCTCCTTTGGTTTTTACTTAAGGTCATGAGAAAGCATATTCATTTAATTGTTTAACACTTCAAAGGCAATAGCCTAGCGGTTTTTAGGATAATGAATGGTTAAGTAATACGTTAAAAAACTATTTCTTATCGAGCGCCATATAAGTAGCTTTAAACCTTCCATCAACCAATTCTCCCTGCGCTTTCGCTTTACGGATGGCATTGCAGAAACCATCACTGGCATGTGCATCTCCCAAAGAATCAATAGACACACCATCTACAAAATAAGCCTTACCCTTGATCCTCACTGCCAAATCACAACCCTTTCCCTTTAAACCAAATTGACACTGACCGCAGGCAGCTTCCAAAGATTTTAGTTCTTTTGATGTATCGGGCGTCTTTGCTTGTGCAAAAGAGGCAACAGAAAAAAACATAAAAAAAGTAAATGATAGAAGATATTTCATAAGTAATTATTTATAAATGAAAGTTAGTGCCTAAAAAGCATTGTACATAAGATCTAAACAATTCTTTCTAATTGTCAGGATTTCAAGTTTTCGAATTCCTTCTGCAATCTAAACATTTCATCCCTTAACCTTGCCGCCTCAATAAAATCAAGGTCCCGGGCAGCTTTTTCCATTTCTTTTCGGGTACGGGTAATGGCTTTTTCAAATTGTGGAATGGTCTGATAGGTTTCCTGTTCTTCTGCTGCTGTATGTTGCACCAGTTCTGCATCGCGCTGAAGGGCATAAGGGTTAGAAGGGTCATAACCTTTGATATCCAAAACCGAACCCTGCGCAAATACCTGTTCGCGTGATTTGATGATGGTAGCCGGAACTATGCCATTTTCTATATTGTATTGTAATTGCTTCTCTCTTCTACGGGATGTTTCATCAATGGTACGCTGCATGCTTTCCGTCATCTTATCCGCATAAAAAATTACACGACCATCCACATTTCTTGCAGCCCTGCCCGATGTTTGGGTCAGTGATCTTTCGTTACGCAAAAAGCCTTCCTTATCTGCGTCCAGAATGGCTACCAGTGCCACTTCCGGCAGATCCAGCCCTTCACGCAAAAGGTTTACGCCTACCAATACATCGATCTCACCCAAACGCAACTGACGCAATATTTCCACACGTTCCAGAGTATCCACATCACTATGTATGTATTTGGATTTGATATTGATGCGCCCCAAATATTTATCCATCTCTTCCGCCATCCGTTTGGTTAAGGTAGTTACCAATACCCGATAGCCCTGCTTAACGGTTATATCAATTTCATCTAAGAGGTCATCAATTTGGTTCACACTGGGTCTGATCTCAATAGGCGGATCCAATAAGCCTGTTGGACGAACAATTTGCTCTACCACTACACCGCCGGTTTTTTCCAGTTCATAATCACCGGGTGTGGCGCTAACAAAAATGGTCTGACCGGTTAGTCCCTCAAACTCATGAAAATTCAAAGGCCGGTTATCCATAGCGCTGGGTAACCTGAAACCATAATCTACCAATACCATTTTCCTGCTTCTGTCGCCACCATACATACCGGCAACCTGGGGAATGGTTTGGTGACTTTCATCAATCACCATCAAAAAATCATTCGGAAAATAATCCAATAAACAGAAAGGTCTGGTGCCCGGTTTTCTTCTGTCGAAGAAGCGGGAGTAGTTTTCAATGCCATTACAATAACCCAGTTCGCGAATCATTTCAATATCGTATTCTACCCTTTCTTTCAAACGTTGTGCTTCTATGTATTTGCCGGTGTTTTTAAAATATTCCACCTGCGCCATCATCTCATCCTGGATCTCGTGCATCACTTCCACGATCATGTCTTTGGGTGCCAGGTATAGTGTGGCAGGAAAGATGGCAGCGTTTTCCATTAAGCCAATACGCTTGCTGCTGCTGGTTTCTATGCTTTCGATCTCTTCAATCTCATCGCCAAAAAAAGTAATGCGGTAGCCAAAATCCACATAGGGCAAATTAATATCTACCGTATCTCCTTTCACCCTAAAAGTTCCCCTGGTAAAATCGCCCTGAGAGCGGTTGTAGAGGGAATTAACGAGTGCATGCAAAAATCCTTGTCGCGAAATAACCATGCCTTTGTGTATGCGGATAATACCATTCTCATATTCGGTGGGGTTACCCATACCATAGATACAGCTTACACTAGCCACCACAATGATATCGCGTCTGCCACTTAATAATTGAGAGGTAGCTTGTAAACGCAGCTTATCCAGTTCTTCGTTAATGCTCAGGTCTTTCTCAATATATACATCGCTAACGGGCATATATGCTTCGGGCTGGTAGTAATCGTAGTAGCTAACAAAATAACCAACGGCGTTCTCGGGAAAAAACTGTTTAAACTCACCATACAACTGAGCCACCAGTGTTTTATTATGGGTAAGCACCAAGGTAGGGCGCTGAGTATTTTGTATGAGGTTGGCAATGGTAAAGGTTTTGCCCGAACCGGTAACCCCCAATAGTGTTTGGTACCGCTCTCCATCATTTACCCCTTCCGTCAGTTGCTGGATAGCAGCTGGTTGATCACCGGCAGGAGAATAGGAGGAGTTGAGTTTGAAAGACATGGACTCAGTTTGGAATTTAGGGTTTTGAGTTTGGGGTTTGGGTTACGCGAATTTAGGGAGGGTTTTTGGTTGGGGAGAGGTTTTGTTTTTAATTAAGGTTAAGGTAAATTTTGTCAAAAAAAATTATGAAATAGTTGGTTTAAATTACTAAATTAATTAGTTTTAAATTACTAAAAGCGTTGGTAACGCTATATACACTACCAAATATTTATGCTATTAAAATCAATAAAAGAAGGTGACCAAGTGATTTTTGAAAAAAGTCAGATTGAGTTTTTCAAAAATGAAACTAATGGTGATACAAAAGAAATTAAGCAATACCAGCAGTTGGTTTTGGGCGGTATTGATCAAGTGGGTGTTATAAAAGAGTTTGGAGAAGATTTAACATCAGTTTCTTATCCTGATGGTTGGGTTTTGCCGATTCCGACAAAATACCTCGTTTTGGCGCAATAGGATAAATTCACATAGCTATTAGTTTTATAATGTTATGAGGGTTTATTTATTCGAAAAATCAATTGGATGGTAATCATATGAAACTTATGAACAAATTTAGCTTTTTGAGAAAATCTGGCATTTAGTCAAGTAGATTTGGCTAAAAATATACACTTCCTGATTTTTGTATATTGCATATCTGTTTAAAAAATAGTTTTAAAAATAAAAAAATAAGAATGCCAGATAAGTTGAAAGTTGTTGAACTATTCGCTGGTGTAGGTGGATTTAGAATTGGTTTAGAAGGATGGGGAAATCTGCTTCTTCGGGTTATAAAAAACCGTTGAAATCAGCATTTGAAGTGGTTTGGAGTAATCAATGGGAGCCCTCAACTAAAACTCAACACGCATCATTGGTTTATGAAAATCGATTTAACAAAAACATCCATAGTAATGAAGATATTTCGGCTGTAGAAATTTCAAAAATTCCAAACCATGACCTTTTGGTTGGAGGTTTCCCCTGCCAAGATTATTCAGTTGCTACTACACTAAAAAACTCAAAAGGATTAATAGGTAAAAAAGGGGTTCTTTGGTGGTCAATTCATAAAATTCTTAATGAAAAAAAACATAAAACAAAATTTCTATTTCTTGAGAATGTGGACAGATTATTAAATTCCCCATCTAAACAAAGGGGTAGAGATTTTGCTATCATCTTAAAAAGTCTTGATGAGCTTGGTTACGCAGTAGAGTGGAGAATCATCAATGCTGCAGATTATGGTATGCCGCAAAGAAGAAAAAGGGTTTTTATTTTAGCATATCTAAAATCTACAAAAATTTATAAAGAACTTATTAAGTCAGACCCTCTAGATTGGTTATTGCATAAAGGAGTTATTGCCTCAGCATTTCCCGCTGAATCAAAGGATTCATCAAAGACAGTTAAATTCAGTTTAAACGGCGATATAGTTGAGATTTCTGATAAATTCAACAATTGCGGAGAAGCTTCTCCATTCGAAAATAGTGGTGTTATGATAAATGGCTCCGTAACTACGCTTAAATGTTCTCCTTTATACAAAGGAAACTGTTCCAAATTAAGCGATGTTTTACAAAATGGTGAAGTAACTGAGGATTTTTACATTGATGAATCATCACTAGATAAATGGTATTATTTGAAAGGACCAAAAAAAGAGGTAAGAACCAATACAAATGGTTTCGAATATAATTATAGTGAAGGTGGTATGGTTTTCCCCGACCCCCTTGATAAACCATCACGCACAATAATTACTGGCGAAGGCGGTTCTTCTCCTTCTAGATTTAAACATGTAATTAAAACTAAAAAAGGGTTTAGAAGACTTTCTCCTGTGGAGTTAGAAAGATTAAATATGTTTCCAGACAATCATACAAAATTTGAAGGGGTTTCAGATACAAAAAGAGCATTTTTTATGGGAAATGCTTTGGTTGTTGGTGTTATTGAAAAGATAGGAATAGCGTTATACGAAAAAATTCAATAAGGCTTTAATAACTACTCATAGCCCCTTCTAATAAATCCTGTGTTCTTTTTTGTTACAGGGTCTTTTATTTTTTCTATAATAAAAGATACAGGTGCTTTAAGGCCAATGATAACCATTGGGGTAGTTCATTGATTCTGCATAGGCTTTAGGTAATCAAGATATTTTTCAAATTCTCCAACCGCGCCATCAAAAGCGCCAACGTGCTTTAGCTCACTTGTCGCCGTTATTACTACGCCTAATTCTGTTTGTATAGCTTTATTTATATGATTCAATTCACTTGCCATAACCGGTTTTAATAAGTTCCACGCTATTGCTTCACCATGGTTAAAGCCAACTTCAATTGAAACAGTGTCTTTGGCAAAATCTAGTCTCCATTTATCGCCTTTATATTGATTATCTTGAAAAATATAAGATTCTGGTTCCCATCCTTCGGCAATAAATCTTTCTCTCAATATTTGATTAATTGCATGAGAAAGACTCATAACACCTTCATATGAATTATGTTGAGCCATAAGGTCTTCCTCAGATATATCAGTAATAATTTTTACGATATTGTTCCAAATTGCTTTGTACTTTTCGTCTTGAAAAATAATGAAGCCGTTCCTGTGTGAATGAGTTATAAAATCCATTTGTTACTAATTTATTGAAAGTTAATGAAATTCTTTTTTTATACTATTAAACTTGTCTACTATCTAACCAATTGCGGTAAATACTTAGTAAAAGTTTTTCACTCTTGAATATTTATCGTAAAAAGCCTATAACTTAAAGCATTAAAAAATTATTTATGAAAACCCTTTTCATTTCCACCCTATTTATATTTCTCTTTAATTCCACCCAAGCCCAACAAACCCCCAACGTAAAAGGCATCTGGCAATTGGCAGTAGAAACATCAGTGGGCAGTGGCAGTCCGGAGTTTGAACTGAAACATATTACCGATAGCACTCTGGAAGGTACTTACCGCGGTCAGTTGGGGGAGTCGCCGTTAAAAGGTACTTTAAAAGGGAATAAAATATTTATAAGCTTCAGCATCAGCGGCAATGAAATAGAATATGATGGCATAGTAGAAGGCGATACCATGAAAGGCAAGCTGAAACTGGGCACCATGGGCGAAGGCACATTTACGGGTTCTAGAAAAAAATAATCAATCTCCTTTAGCTGATATCTTCCGCTCAAACTTTGCCATGCGCTTCAGCGCATGGATTATGAATTTTATAAGATTATCAAAAGGGGTTTTAACCCCGTATGTGGTTTTAGTTTTGCCTAAAATAAACCTGACCCTATTTAGGCAAGCCTAAATAAGACTACACAAACAACCATCCTACATAGATTATTCAAAATATTATGTGTTATCAATCCAAATGATTAATTTTTCTGATTCAATCATTTAAACAATTCTTATGACAGCTTCTGGAAAATCCTTATTCTATTTTGGAATCTATGTGATCCTCACCGGCATCTTATTTTTAGCCATACCCGATACCCTTATCTCCCTGAATGGCTTACCCGAACTTCCCAAAGGTTGGTCAAGCGCTGTAGGTGCCCTTGCACTAGTTATCGGAACTTATGATGTTTTTGCCGGCAAAAATAATTGCCTACCTATGATTCGATTTTCAGTTTATGTAAGATTGGGCTTTTTTGTAGCAACCGTTTTGATATTCTTAGCCGGACAAATGCCCGCCACTTTTATCGTATTTGGCGTAATTGATGCATTGGGTGCCCTGATTACGGCAGCGCTTTTGAAAAAGGAAGCAGGAACTAAATAATTTGCCTTTTCTTTTGTTGCTCATCTTTTTTTCAATCTAAAAACAAATCTCTCTTTGTTATCTTTTTAAAAGTAAAATCAACTGAGATAATTCTTACTTTCATTTTAATTAAACATTATGCTCAAAAAACTACTACCCTTATTATCGGTACTTGCTTTTTTCTCCTGTAAAAACAATTCCGATACTGGCAATAACAGTTTTAAACCCATTACCGTGAGCTATCCCGAAACCAGAAAAGACAGTACCGTAAAAGATGATTATTTTGGCACCCTTGTTGCCGACCCCTATCGCTGGCTCGAAAACGATACCAGCGCCGAAACAGCTGGCTGGGTAAAAGCCCAGAATGAAGTAACACAGGGCTTTCTGGGCCAGGTGCCTTTTCGCGATGCTATAGGCAAACGTTATGAACACCTCTTTAATTATGAAAAATTTTCTGCTCCCAGCAGAGAAGGAAAATATAATTACTACCAGAAAAATTCTGGTCTACAGAACCAGTACGTCATGTATCGCGAACCTGTAGAAGGTGGAGCGGCAGAACTATTTTTGGATCCTAACAGCTTTTCGAAAGATGGTACTACTTCCTTAGCCGGAATCAGCTTTTCGAAAGATGGTTCCATGGCAGCTTATAATATTTCGGAAGGTGGTAGCGATTGGCAAAAAATTATTGTGCTGGATGCCATCAACAAAAAACAAGTGGGAGATACCATGATGGATATCAAATTCAGTGGCGCCAGCTGGAAAGGATCAGAGGGCTTTTTCTACAGTACCTATGAAAGACCCAAAGAAGGTAGTTTTCTGGCAGGTAAAACCGATAACCACAAACTCTATTTTCATAAAGTAGGTACCAAACAAAGCGAGGACAAATTAATTTACCAGGGCAAAGGCGAAAGCATTCGTTATATAGGTGCCAGCGTGAGCGAAAACCAAAAATGGCTATTTATTTATTGTGCTAATTCTACTTATGGCAACAGTTTGTTGATGATGAATCTTTCAGATCCTGCAGCTAGCATTAAGACATTGGTAGCAGATAGAAAAAACACACACAGCGTTTTAGATGTTGATGACCAGTTTGTGTATATACAGACCGACAGAAATGCCCCCACGAGTAAATTAATGATCGCGCCTATTGCCAGTCCGGAAGAAGCCAACTGGAAAGTACTCATTGATGCAAAACCAGAAGTCTTGAGTACCAGCACCGCCGGCGGCTCTTTTTTCTGTACCTACCTGAAAGATGCTGTTAGTAAAGTGTATCAATTTGATAAGACAGGAAAACAAATAAGAGAAATTGCCCTTCCGGGTTTAGGCAGTGCAAGTGGCTTTTCGGGAAAAATGGATGACAAGGATTTGTTCTATGGTTTTACCAGTTATACCACGCCTTTTTCTATTTACAAGATGTCTATAGCAGATGGTAAAACAGCTTTATACAAACAACCCAATGTAGAATTTAAACCGGAAGAATACGAATCAAAACAAGTGTTTTATCCTTCCAAAGATGGCACCAAGATTCCTATGATCATCACTTATAAAAAAGGTTTGGAATTAAATGGTAATAATCCCTGTTTGCTCTATGCCTATGGTGGATTTAGTGTTAGCATCACGCCTTATTTTAGCACTTCCAATATTATTCTATTAGAGAATGGTGGCATCTATGCCGTACCCAATATACGCGGTGGTGGTGAATATGGTGAAGCCTGGCATGAGCAGGGTATCAAAACAAAAAAGCAAAATGTGTTTGATGATTTTATGGCAGCGTCGCAATACCTGAAAGACAATAAATACACATCCACAGAAAAACTGGCTATTGAAGGTGGCAGCAATGGTGGCTTATTAGTAGGTGCCTGCATTACCCAAAAACCAGACATGTGTAAAGTAGCTTTCCCGGCCGTGGGTGTAATGGATATGTTGCGTTACCATAAGTTTACGGCAGGTGCGGGCTGGGCATACGATTATGGTACTTCAGCAGATAGCAAAGAAATGTTTGATTATCTGTACAAATATTCGCCCGTACACAATGTAAAACCTGCTGCCTATCCTGCCACCATGGTTACCACTGCAGATCATGATGACCGCGTGGTTCCTGCACATTCTTTTAAATTTGCGGCACAAATGCAGGAAAATCAAAAGGGTACTAATCCTGTATTAATTCGTATTGAAACAAAAGCGGGACATGGTGCAGGAAAAAGCACCAAACAAACCATCGCTGAACAAACGGATAAATGGAGTTTTATGTTCTATAATATGGGTGTATCTCCCAAATATTAATAAATCTGCGAATCTGCGGCTTATTTTTTGCCGCAGTTTTTATGTTTGAAATCTAAGTTTCCAGATATTATATTCAGGAAAACTAAATTTATGAACATAAGAACATCTCAAATTAAGGATTTCAGCGGACACAATATATATGTAGGCTTGGATGTCCATCATAAAAGTTGGAAGGTTC
>CALRUV010000037.1:0-19264 GCA_943371455.1 Chitinophaga pinensis
AAGCCGGACTAGAACTGAACAGAACTTATTATGGTTCTCCTACAACCAGTGATAAAGCTTTAATGCCCTTTCAAACATTAAAAATGGGCCCGGGGGATAGTGCCAGAAGCCATACAGCCGATGAATATATTTACATAGATGAAATACAGAATGGTATTGAATTGTATTATCAATTATTAAACCAGGTATTATGAAATTGTGGAGTAAAGAAAATACAAGGACTTCCGGACAGGTAGAGAAATTTACAGTTGGGAAAGACAAAGAATTTGACCTGATGCTAGCCCCCTTCGATGTGTTGGGCTCTATTGCACATGCGAAAATGCTGGCTTCTGTTGGATTATTGTCGAATGATGAGTCAGTTAGTATCATCCAGGAACTAAAAAGTATTTACCTGCTTTCCATTCAATCAAAATTGGTTATCGACGAACATATTGAAGACATACACTCACAGGTTGAATTACTGCTTACCCAAAAATTAGGCGATACCGGAAAAAAAATTCATTCTGCCCGCAGTCGTAACGACCAGGTTTTGGTTGATGTAAAACTTTTTTTGCGAAACGAAATTGAAGAACTGGTTAAGTCTGTTAAACCATTGTTCGATCTGCTGCAACAGCAAAGTGAGAAGTACCAGCTCCATTTGTATCCCGGATACACACATCTGCAATTAGCTATGCCTTCTTCTTTTGGTTTATGGTTTGGCGCTTATGCAGAAAGTTTGGTGGATGATATGCTTGTTTTGCAGGCAGCGTATGAAGTAGTGAATAAAAACCCATTAGGTTCTGCTGCGGGTTATGGTTCTTCCTTCCCTATCAACCGTTCGCTTACCACAGAATTATTAGGGTTTAACGATCTAAACTATAATGTGGTATACGCTCAAATGGGAAGAGGTAAGGCCGAAAGAATAGTTGCCATGGCTATGGCCAATATTGCAGACACACTTGCCAAAATGAGTATGGACGTATGTTTGTATTTAAATCAGAATTTCGATTTTATCAGTTTCCCGTCAGAATTAACAACAGGGTCGAGCATCATGCCGCATAAAAAAAATCCGGATGTGTTTGAACTGATCCGCTCGCATTGCAACCGTATCAAAGCATTACCCAATGAAATCATGATGATGACCACCAACCTGCCTTCCGGTTATCACAGGGACTTACAATTATTAAAAGAACATTTGTTTCCAGCCTTTCAAATTTTGCAAGACTGCCTGCAGATGTCCGGTTTGATGCTATCCAATATCACTGTAAAAGAAAATATTTTAGTAGACCCAAAATACACTTATGCATTCAGTGTGGAAGAAGTGAATAAACTGGTTTTGTCGGGTATGCCTTTTCGGGATGCCTACAAACAGGTAGGTTTGGATATTGAAGCCGGTCATTTTTCTCATGTAGGCGAAGTGAAGCATGTACACGAAGGCAGTATAGGGAATCTTTGTACAGAAAATATTCAAGCCATGATGCAAAAAACCATGGAGTCTTTTAATTTTAACAAAGTGCAGATAGCAATAGACAACCTGATCAATAATTAAGCAATCATTTTTTAACCGAAATATCGTTTCTTTGAATCTTAATATTATGACAATGAAAAAACATTTTTTTATCCTTTCTCTTTCGATACTTACGCTTAGTGGCTTTGCACAAGTGAAGAAATCAACTGTAATGGCTAAAACGGCTACCAAATCACCCTCTTCTGTTAATACTGCATTTGCGTTTAAGAATATTAACGATAGTGTGAGTTACGCCATTGGATTGCGCGTTGCACAAAACCTGAAAAACCAGGGTTTTGCAAATCTCAATATGGCCATGTTTGATAAAGCCTGTAATGATGTAAAGTTGAACAAAAAACCATTATTGAATGATGAAGCGATTAACCAATGTATTAACACTTTTCAGTCTATTGTAAATGAAACTAAAAACAAGGAAATCGCTGCAAAAGCTTTGGCTTCCAAAAAAGTAGGTACGGATTTTCTTGCTAATAATGCTAATCGTCCGGGTGTTATGACTACCCCAAGCGGTTTACAATATGAAGTACTTAAAAATAGTGCTGACCAAACCAGACCCACTATTGCCAGCACAGTAACATGTCATTACAAAGGTACTTTAATTGATGGAACACCATTCGATAGCTCTATTGAAAGGGGCGCACCTGCTACTTTTCCGTTGGCAAATGTAATACGGGGTTGGCAGGAAGGACTTCCACTGATGACTATTGGCAGTAAATTTAAATTCTATATACCAGCTGATCTGGCTTATGGAGACAATGCACCACCAAATATTGGCCCTGGACAAACATTAATTTTCGAAGTGGAACTTTTGGGTATCCAGAATTAATAAAAATTTTTCTTCACCAAGATTGGGAAACAGTGAATATAGCTATGCTGATTTACTTGTTTCCCAATTTTTTTATGCCAAATCCTTAACATTGATTAACCTTAGTATAAAGTTCATTAACCGCATAGTACATAAGTGTAGGATACATTTGTGTTTCTAAAAATAGCATCTATGTTTCGAAATAGTATCCTGCTTCTCCTTTTCACTTTACCATTTATTACTCAGGCACAAAATTCTACAGCAGCTATCAAAGGCATAGTATATGATACAGCATCCAAAAAAGGACTGGCTTATGCAACTGTTTCTATAGTTAATGCGAAAGATTCAACACTGATAAGTTTTACAAGAGCCGATTCCACTGGAAATTTTAAAATGTCATCATTGAGCAATGGGAAATACCTGTTATCCGCATCCTATGTAGGTTATGTACCTGTTTGGAAACAGATTGAAATAGTAAAAGACAAAGAACTTGATCTGGGTAGAATTGATATGACAGATGTACTTAACTCAGGTAATGTTACCGTTCTTGCCCGTCGAGCACCTGTTACCATCAATAATGATACTGTTGAATTTAATACCGAAAATTTTAAAACACAGCCAAATGCAGTGGTGGAGGACCTTTTAAAGAAATTACCGGGTGTTACGGTAGATGCTGATGGTACGGTTAGGGTAAATGGCCAACGGATTAATCGGGTATTGGTTAATGGCAAAGAGTTCTTTACCGGAGATCCTAAAATGGCCACTAAAAACCTGGATGCAGATGCGGTAGATAAAGTGCAGGTATTTGACAAAAAATCAGATCGTGCAGAATTCACAGGCGTAGATGACGGACAAAGTGAAAAAGCCATCAACCTGAAATTGAAGAAAGACAGGAATAATGCACTCTTTGGAAAAATTACTGCCGGGGCTGGTGACAAAGAAAGGTATGATGCACAAACCAATATCAATAAGTTTAAAGGAGATCAGCAATTGTCTTTTATTGGAATGGCTAATAATACCAACAGACAAGGTTTCTCCATCATGGATGTATTGAATTTCTCCGGTGATCTGGCAAGAGGTATGCGCGGTGGCGGTGGTGGTATGTCTATTAGAATAGGTGGTGGTGGAGATGATAATGGTTTACCGGTAGCCGGACAAAGCAATCAACCAGGTATTGCAAAAACATTGGCAGGCGGCATCAACTTCAATGATACCTGGAATAAGAAAACAGATTTTAACACTAGTTTCATGGCCAGTGATGTGGATCTGATAACGAATCGGATAACAGAAAGAGAAAACCTCTTGCCCGGTAATAACTTCAACTATTATAACAATAGCAGTATTGCCAGAAGAAATAAGCAGGAGAAAATCAATATGTCGATTGATAGTAAGATCGATAGTTTTCAATCCATCAAATTCACACCGCAATTCACTATTCAACAAACCGATGCTACCAATAGCAGTAATTATTATTCCAAAGATGTGAAAGGCATCATGATGAATGATGGTACCTCACTCAGTCATACCCGTTCAGAAGCATTTAATTTTGGTGGTAATGCCTTGTATCGATTGCGTTTCAGGAAGAAGGGAAGAACCTTATCGAGCACCATGAGTTTGGCGTATAACGACAGTAAACAAAATGGGGATCAATACACACGCAATACCTTTTATTCAACCTTATTTCCGCCAAGAGATTCTATTCTCAATCAAAAAAATAATCGCGAAGCTGTGTCCAGAAGTTTGGGTGGTAATATTGTGTACACCGAACCTATTGGCAAACGCTCTTTGGTTGAATTCAGTGGTTTTTATAATTCCAGTACCGGTGCTAGTAAACGGATAACCTATGATTACAGTACTGCAAGCGGAAAGTATGATCAATTGAGTTTCTTGCAGAGCAATGATTTTAAAAATGAGTACAGTTATGCAGGTGGAAGTATCAATTTCAGAACCAATCAAAAGATGGTTAACTTAACAGTAGGAACATCCTTGCAGGAAGCTGACCTGATCAGCACCAATAATACCAATGGCAATATCATCAAACAATCCTTTACTGATTTCTTGCCAAATGCTTCTATACAGTATAAGATCAACAGCACTAGAAATTTGAATTTAAATTATTCCACATCCACCCAACAGCCGAACACTAACCAATTACAACCTGTTGCCGATGTGAGTGATCCCATTAATGTATACACCGGTAATCCCAATTTGAAAAGGAGTTATGGACAAACCTTGACCCTGAATTATTTCTCTGCCAATATGTACACACAGCGGAACTTCTTTGCTTTCATCTCTGCTACTAAAACAGATAATGCCATTGTGAATGCGGATTTCATTCAACCCAATGGCCAGCGAATCAGTTCTCCGGTGAATGTGGATGGCAATTATATGATCTTTGCCAATGTGAATGCTGGTTTTCCTATAAAGAAGATCAAATCAAGGGTAGATCTGGGCATTGGAAGCAACTATACCCGCAACAACAGTTTTGTGAACGGCAGCCGGAATGAGATCATTAACCAAAGCCTGAGTCCGAATTTGAATTATAGTTATACACTGGAAAATAAACTAGACATCACCCTAACTGCCCGAGTGAATTTCAGTAAAGCCAAGTATTCCTTGCAGCCTCAACTGAACAGTAATTATCTGCAACAAGTGTATGGTTATGGAATGACGAATTACCTGCCCTGGGGATTGGTGCTGAATAATGATTTCAATTACACCATCAATACCGGCAGAGCAGATGGTTACAATACCAAAGTGCCTTTCTGGAATGCCTCATTGGCAAAGGGTTTTATGAAGAATAAAAGAGCAGAGTTCAAATTCAGCGTATATGATCTGTTGAACCAGAATGTGGGGGTAAATAGGAATGTGAACCAGAATTATATAGAAGACAGCCGTTACAATGTACTGCAGCGTTATTTCCTCTTGAGCTTTACTTATAGTTTGAATAAAAGTGGTAATACGGCGGGCGGTGCGAGGGTGATGATTAGGACGATGGGGAATTAAACAAAGCTTTTTAGTTACTAAGCCCCAATCGCTACAATGCATAGTTGTGCTCAGTCAGTCCGAGGATTTTCTTAAGATCTTGTCAATGTCGAAGGCGATTGCCACCCCCAAACCTGACAATAGCGTGAAAAGGTCACAATTTGCCCGAGCGGCAAACCTTGTTTAAATTTCGATTTACGCATATAGGCATATCTTTGTTTACTTATAGCCGACTGTGCAGTTGCCGCTTCTGAAAGGACAACATATAAGAAAAGGAAGAAATACTATGCAGCCATGAGTAAATAATTCACTAACCTTAAATTTAAATCTATGTCAAAAAAAACAGCTGAACCTAGGAAGAATAAGCCTACAAAAAAGAAAAGCTCAGCACAGAAGAAAGCGGATCCAAAGAAAAAAGCACGGTAAGATTAAAGACGCCGAGAGCCCGGTTCACAGAGCCGGGCTTCTTTTATGGCGTTGTTTGAATTTTGTTTCTCCGCATACTATCTTTTTAATAAGAGACACAGAATCCTCGGACAATGAAAGATTTTGATGCGTGTTAATGTTATGCTCTTTTATTTACCTACAATCATAGCTTTGGTAGTGGGACGTTTAAAAGGATTGTGAAAAAACCGATCGGCGATCTGATTATATAACGCATATTCCTGCCTTAACATAAAATGGGTAGCACCGGGCATGATGAACAATTGTGCTTTCGGAATATGCTGATACATTTCCAATATATGTTCCAGCTTGATCATATCTCCATCTCCGGCCATCAGTAATACTTCCGCTTTAATGGAATGTAATGCCTCATTGGGTCGATTGGGATATTTATAGTCGAGGTTGTTTACCGCCCAGGATCTTCTGGTTTGATTAGAAGTATCGCCTTTAGCCATTTTTGCTGCCATTGCATCCAACTTTGTTTTCATATCTACGATCACCCAATTATATATTGCATTCGAATCGGGGCGGATATTGGGAGCAGATGCAATTAGTCTTTTCACTTTTTTGGGATAGTCCATAGCCAGTAATAACCCAAGAATGCCACCATCACTTTGTCCGATAATAAAGGCAGAATCTATTTTAAGCTGGTCGAACAAGGCGTTATAATCCTTTGTCATTATATCGAAAGTCAGTTCCACTGATCCATTATCTGATTTCCCCTGAAACCTGCTATCAGCAATGATAACGTAATACTGATCTTTAAAATATTCGATCTGGCACCTTAAACTATTGATACTGCCGCCATTTCCATGGATCAATAACAGGGGTTGCTTTGCCGGGTTACCATAGGTTTCATAGTACATATTGATCCCGTTTACTTTGGCAAATTTTCCGGCTGATGGATTTTTGCCGTAGTTGATAGTTGTAATGCAGGTATCCTGACTAAAACAGAAACCGGAAAATCCAAGAATGATCGCGAATAGAATAGTTCTCATGATAAGGTTTTTCGAAAAATGAAAAATGATTTACAAGCTCTTCAAGAATTTTCTGATCTCAGCCTCCGTTTCTGCCGGATGGCTCAGGTAAACATAATGGTGACCGTTGGGGATTTCAACGATATGACCTTTTGCACAGTTATCCCGGTAATTTTTTGTTTCGCCGGCATAGTATGTTCTCCATTTGGGCATGACTTCTGAAGCCAGTCTTTTTCTGGATGAATCAAATAGCGGATAATCCCTGAACATTTCCTGTTCATTCACTCTTTTGCCATAGATTGCCAGTGAGGGGCATTGGGTCTCTTTATAGGAAACAGGCTGAGCAAATTTGATGATCTCTGAAAATGCCAGTGAAGCCAAAGCCGATGTATCGTTGATGAGCCTGCCTGTTTTATCAAATTTATTCGTAGCGAGGATCTCTTCGATGGGCGTTTCAATGCCATCGTGTTTTTTACTATAAGCTACTACGTTTTCGGCAGAGGCAAAAGCGGTGAGTGAATCGGCACCCAAAGGAAGCTGTGGCCAGTTTCCAAATAGATCAAAAATATGTGCATGGCTATAAGCGGCATCTAAATAAATAGTGGCAATTAGCCGGTCCGGGTATAACTGGGCAAAGGAAGAAAGTTCATCTCCGGCAATGGAATGCCCCACCAGTATTGCTTTTTTCAATTGTAACTGGTCCATTATTGTAACGATGTCGTTCACCAATGTGTCTACATGAAAGCCGGTTTGGGTTCGTTCCGACTGACCGAATCCTCTTCTCGTAATGCCATACACATGATAATTGTTCGTGAATTTGGGCGCAAAACTCTGGTAAACATGTGCTGAATTACCCAGTCCCGTTAAGAAGATGATGGCCTCTCCATTTCCACCCCAATCCAATACTTCCAGTTTATTATCTGTTGATCCTTTAAGCGTAAGGGTCTTCAGTTTAGGTGCTGAACAGCTGAACAGTAAAAACCCGAGTAGTACAAATGCCATTGATCTTTTCATGATATGTTAGATTCGGTTAGATAAAATTTTGATACTTGAAACAGCTGCTGGGAACTGACTTTTGTAATGAAGACATTGCGGAGAATGAACTTGCATAAAACCTAATGTTGGCTGCTGCTTGAATGCATTTGTAATTCTTAATAATTTACTTTTCAAAAGTCAAATATGTATTAAAATAGGGTAACATACTATTGAGTACTCTGCCATCTTTCGTCCAAATTTTATTCATGTGCGTACCAATATATTCCTCGGCAAAATGCTCTATTCCTAAATTTTCAAGCTTTTGGCTAAACATCATGCATTGTACAGGAAATCTGCTTCCGTCATTTCTTCCCCAATCAAGTTTTATTGCTTTCAATTTTTTGAGATTTTCTGCATATTTGTCAATCATGATAAATGGAAGATTATTGTTCCACTTGTCAAGAACTACATTGTCAACAATTAAGCTATCCCCCTTGTACTTAAATGGGATATCACAATAAAATGGTGGATTACTAAGATTTGGGGACCATGCTCTAGCTACAGCAATAATGGCTTTAGGATAGTACGCTTTTTTCAAATCATCTCTATTCTTTATTAGCGCTAATTGTTTATATGATTCGCTGTTAGGACCAAATTCTTTAACCAAAGCAAGTTGCCCTGGACTTAAAGCATACACACTGCTATAAATTTCGGGAAACATCATTGCTAATTTAATGGCTCCATAACCACCCATTGAGTGTCCACAAATTCCACGACTGTTTCTGTTAGCAATAGTTCTGAATTTTTTATCAATGAATTCTACTAGTGCTTTTACTGTAAAGTCTGCGTAATTACCATTTAAAATTGAATTACTATAAAAACTGCCTTCATAATTTGTATTTTGATTAGAAACAACAAAAATTATTGGGCGTATTTTACCAGAATTGATTGCTAAATCTAAAATGTCAACTTCTGCCTGTGTTAAACTATCTGTCATTGTAAAGCCATGCAAATAATATAGGACTGGATATCTTTCGTTTGTTTCTTCATACTTAGGAGGTAAATAAATAGTTACTCGGCGAGTGGTATTTTCTCCACCCTCGTTTTGTAGCAATGGAGAAGTAATAAATTCTCTAATAATTTTACCTTTCAAATTTTGCCCAGTCGCAAACTGGCAAATTATTAACAACGTAATTATCCATAGGGGCTTTCTCATAAGCTTATATATTTTTTATTAAGTCTCTGACAAGTAGCAGCCTTAGGTCAGAGATTTAAGCAGTTGGGGAATGCACTTACGTCTCGCTTGGCTTGCCGTTGCTGAATAAATATACTGAAAATTGAGAATATATTTAGATGCCGATCAGTATTCCATCAAGCTGGAAGTGATGATTGGATATTTGTTGCATTTGAAGAACGTTATTCCTGAGCCCCAATCGCTGCAATGAAATGTTAGCGGTTCGTGCTATTGAGCTTGATGGACTTTAATTTTTTTTGTCATTCGCGTTTGCTTCGTTTTCGTCTTACGTGACTTTAAAAAATCACTAAATTCTTTTTCCTCTTTGTCGCTCAGAGGCTTGTTTACAAATACGAAGTCTTTGTCGTCCATTTTTTTGAAGTTTATCATAGCTTTAAGTCTTTAAAATATTTTGTTGTTAATATAAATGCTTCTTTGGTATCTATGAACATACGGTTACCACCAAAAAGTTTTGCTCCCAAGGTTTGTTCATAATGAACGACAAGTTGCGTCTTGGCTATAAAAGAAACTACGCCGTCATAATTTAATTCAAATGACATTTTACAACCAAAAGCAATAAGATTTCCAGCAACACCTCTGTAAAGTTTATTTTTACCCTTATTGAATTTTGCACTTTCAATCAAGTCCATAAAAATATGGTCCCCTTTGTCTGTCAAACTAATAAGTCCATGAATAATTGTTGGATTATTAACGGTTGCCAACATATAAACTTGTTTTGTTTTGTCTTTAAGTTCATTGTGCCAATTGAAAGTCCATTCTCCTTTCTTAATACTTTTTCCGTCTACGGGCTTTAGTTTTATAATCAAGGTGTTAAACACTTCGCCTGAAATTACATTTTCAATCGAATTGGTGAGCTTGTCAACATCGAAGTCCAAATAAATTATTTTGTTCTTTTTCACTAAGTGAATTTACAAAAAATTGAAGTCTTTTTCAAATATCTTCTCATGTTTGTTGCGTGTCTGCAAGCATGACCGCAAACACTTAAATATACGCAACTTTAAAGATGTAAATAATCCTAAATCTTTATAAATCAACAAAAAGAAGTGCGTATTTGAGGTAAATACGGTATTGGTTTGTTACTAAATCTTCCCAAAAAATGCAAACAATTTCAAATTCAATTTCTATAAAATATTTTCATTTTTGCATATATCTTATTTCCAAGAAAATTCTCCGCAAGGGACTCTTCGCTTAACATTTAAAAATTTTCAATTATTGAAACATTAGCTATTCATTACTTCTAAGCCAAAGGGCCCCTTAGTGAGACACTGTGGTAAATAAAAAGCCTGACACAAAGTATCAGGCTTTTCAAATTTCATTCAATCTTTTAATTGTTACTACTCATCCTAATACCTCCCGGTCCCTGACTGCCCATCATATCCATCATTAATTTCTGGTATTCCTGACGCGTTACTACTTTGCCTTTTTTAGGTTCAACCAGGTCTTTTGGATTGGTTGAATTTTTTACTTCCGTAGCGGTATAAATCGTTGCGCCATTGTCAATATCTAATTGCAATATCAAACCGGGTAACTGTCCATAAGAATCAGGACCACCGGGGCTGATCAAACTTTCGGTATACCAGGCCACCACTTCTACCTCTTTACCCTGTGGTCTGCGAACGGTTGTATCACTTGTTGCACCGCCACCTCCAGCAGAAATCGTGCGCATCACAGCTGCCGGCTGCATGGTTTTTCTGGTAGCTTTTGTACAGGTATAACCCAGTATTTGTTTGGTTTCAGTACCAATTTTCCAAGGTAGTTGTTTGATGCTGTCGATGATCAGGAAATTCTTGCCACCCATTTCTGAACTCTGGATAGATTTCGCTTGCGAAAAATTTTTAAACAGATCCCCAGCCCCTCCTGCATTAAAACGCATCACTATTCCGCCTCCTCCACCGCCACCTGCAAATGGATCGGGTGCTTCATCTTCTGGAACTGTTTTATAAACAGAAATGCTATCCTTGAAGAGCAACATATGTTTGGTGGTTCTAAATTCCGGCATCATGGCCCACATATGTTCATCCTGAATGATCCGATGCATATTCATTTTACGGTCGAAATAAACGGTGCCTTCTTTTACCTGTGCTAATAAAGAAGATAAACTGAGCATACCCGCTACAATAAGGAATGTTTTTTTCATGTATTCATTTTTATGTGCTCAAAACTAAGCTAGTCCAATGTTAAGAGCCCTTTTTCAATAGTTAATTTAGGTTAATAAAACGATGCTAGCTATCTGGTTGAAACTATATTTGTATTCGCATATACATGAAAAACAAATTGAACCAGTCGCGCCTATTTCTTATTGCTGCTATCTTATTGATAGTGGCTTTTCAGGGCTATTGGATCAATAAGCTGTTTCAGGAAGAGAAGTTTAGACTGGAAAAAGAAACCAATACCATTTTTAGAGATGTGATCTATAATCTGCAGGTTGATAGGTTCAAAGCAGATACTATTTTTTATCAATCGCAAAAGTCGCCCAATCTTTTTGTTTTCAATGCCGTTAATGAATTGATTAGAAAATCAGCATCAGTTAGAAATAATGTTAAGAAGAACCTGAAAGACACAATGGCTTCAGACTTGGGGAATGAAATCATTCATAAGCAAATCGATTCTAATAGGGCGGAAGGTCGGAGAATATTGCAGATTCATACCAGTTCTCAAAAAATGGACTTTGACACCAGCATGATTAGTCAAATGAGAAAATCAGGCGTTAATGTGGTGGTAAGGTATATGAATAAAAATACAGACTCTTCCGTATCGATGGGAAAGAGAGGAGACGCGATTGCAATAGCTGTGCCTGCTGAAACAAAAACAGATATTAAAAGAGATACCACCCCTAATTTGATTTCCACCAAAATGGATTTCAAGTTCGATATACAGCAACCGGAAAAAGCGATCATCCGAATGATCAAGGATGGTAAAGTATTGGATGATACCTTTCCTAAATTACAACTCGATTCTGCCTATAAAAATGAATTATTAAAAGCGGGTATTCCTATATCATTTAGTGTTCAGAATATTTCATCAGACACCGGATTGAAACAAAAAAAAGATACAGTTCTTGGTGCATTTAGAACTGATAAAATTCCGGTTGGTTTTAAAAGAAGTTCCTGGTACCAGGCGTCTTTTGAAAACCCATTCAGTTATATTCTTCGGAAGATTAGTCCACAAATTTTATTTTCTGTTTTCTTGATCGCTTTTACTTCCATTGCATTTCTATTTATTTATAGAAACTTAGTAGCACAAAGAAAACTCACCGAAATTAAAAATGAATTCATCAGTAATGTTACCCATGAATTGAAAACACCAATTGCCACCGTAACTGTTGCCATTGAAGCTTTGCGAAATTTTGGTGGTTTGCAAAATCCGGATAAGACCAAAGAATACCTAGATATATCTGCATCTGAATTACAAAGGCTAAGCCTGCTGGTTGATAAGGTTTTAAAACTCTCCCTGTTCGAGAATCACGAGATCGAATTGCAGAAAGAATCCTTCAATCTACTTTTATTGGTAGAAGATGTAATGGCGTCCATGAAATTGCAATTCGAAAAACAAAAAGCGCATGTTACTTTAATCAAAAGTGAAAATAACTTCCTCATTCATGCAGATAAATTGCAAATCACCAGCATGATCTATAATTTATTAGACAACGCTTTAAAATACAGTAAAGAAACCCCGGAGATCAACGTGACCCTCAAAAAGGTTGATAATGCTTACAAACTGGAAATTCAGGATAATGGGATAGGCATAGACAAGGCTTATCAGTCAAAAATATTTGAACAATTTTTTCGTGTGCCACATGGTAATGTGCATAATACCAAAGGGTATGGACTGGGACTTTGTTATGTAAATCATATCATAAAAAAGCACCAGGGTTTTATAGATGTTATAAGTGAGCCAGGAAGCGGCAGTACATTTAGTGTTACCATTCCTGTTGGTTTATCGGAAACAGTTTAATTGAATCTGAGATTTAGAGGTAATTTTTAATTTATGGCAATCAAGATCTTATATGTGGAAGATGAATTGTTTCTTGGCAAAATTGTCAAGGAAACCCTCGAGTCGCGTGGATTTGAAGTAGTGATGGAAATGGATGGAGCCGATGTTATACGAACTTTTGAAGATGAGAAGCCTGATATCTGCATACTGGATGTAATGTTACCTAATAAGAGTGGTTTTGAGCTGGCGGAAGATATCCGAAAACTGAATGATGATGTGCCGATCATTTTTTTAACAGCCAAAACACAAACAGATGATGTGGTTTATGGATTTAAAATTGGGGCGAACGACTATATCCGCAAGCCATTTAGTATGGAAGAATTGATCGTGCGTATTGAAAACGCACTTAGGGTAAAAAAGGAGGAAGGCGTTTTAATACCGGGTGACACCATTCAAATGGGCAAATACCGGTTTTTGTTGAACAAACAGTTTCTTTCAAATGGTTTGGAAGAACGAAGACTTTCCTACCGTGAAACAGAGCTCTTAAAGTATTTATACAGCAGAAGGGACCATGTGATCGACAGGCGAGACCTCCTAAACCATATCTGGGGTAATGATTCCTTCTTCAATAGCCGAAACCTGGATGTTTATATAACAAAGATTAGGAGCTATCTTAAAGACGACCCTGCACTGGAGATCATCACGATAAAAGGTGTAGGGTATAGATTCGTGATTGAATAAATTGTAGTGCATCTTACTTTTAAATGCAACTTTCAAAATTTTTTCCTATCCTAAAGCTTCGGAGGATAAACACTTTTACATTCCACATTCCTTGTTCGATATTCATTATTCCCACTACCTTTGCCTTTCTGAAAGGCATAAACAATGAATGAAAAATTTGTAACCCGAATTGCAACCGAATTAGAAGAAATCCAGCAGGCTGGATTATTTAAGAAAGAAAGGATTATCACCAGCGAACAGGGTCCGGAAATTACCGTAAACGGCAAAAAAGTATTGAACTTCTGTGCCAATAATTATCTCGGCCTTTCCTCACATCCCAAAGTGATTGAAGCGGCCCATAAAGCAATTGAAACGCATGGATATGGTATGAGTAGTGTGCGCTTTATCTGTGGCACACAGGATATCCATAAGGAGTTAGAAACTAAAATTGCTCAATTTTTAGGCACAGAAGACACTATTTTATATGCAGCTGCATTTGATGCAAACGGCGGTGTATTTGAGCCTCTTTTTGGAGAACAGGATGCGATCATCAGTGATGCTTTGAATCATGCTTCCATTATTGATGGCGTTCGTTTGTGCAAGGCACATCGCTATCGTTACGAGCATAATAATATGGAAGACCTGGAAGCCAAATTGAAAGAATCGGCTTCATGTAGAAGTAGAATTATTGTTACTGATGGATCATTTAGTATGGATGGCACCATTGCCCGTCTTGATCTGATTTGCGATCTGGCAGATAAGTATGACGCTATCGTGATGATCGATGAATGTCACTCCTCCGGATTTTTAGGTAAAACAGGAAGAGGCACCCATGAATACAGAAATGTAATGGGAAGGATCGATATCATCACCGGCACTCTTGGCAAAGCTTTGGGCGGTGCCAGTGGCGGTTTTACTTCTGGAAGAAAAGAGATCATTGAACTTTTACGCCAGAGAAGCAGACCCTATCTTTTCTCAAATACAGTGGCACCCAGTATTGTAGGGGCTTCTATTGCTGTTTTGGATATGCTCACAGAAACAACGGAATTGCGCGACAGGCTGGAAAAAAACACTAGTTATTTCCGTACTCAAATGACTGCTGCAGGGTTTGATATCAAACCTGGCGACCACCCTATTGTACCCATCATGTTATATGATGCAGTAATAGCACAAAACTTTGCAGCCAAACTTTTGGAAGAAGATGTATATGTGATTGGTTTTTTCTTTCCGGTTGTAGCAAAAGGTCAGGCAAGAATCAGGGTTCAGCTAAGTGCGGCACATGAACAAGCGCATTTAGATAAAGCGATTGCAGCTTTTACTAAAGTAGGTAAAGAGTTGGGTGTGATTAAAAGTTAAATTAAAATTATAAGTATCATGAAGAATATCAATAAATCAATAACTCCATTCGCTTTTGTAATCCTTGTTTGCTCATTTTTTTTATTTGCTTGCTCCCCCAATAACGTTACTATTGATGATAGCCTCAAAAAGCATTTTGAAGAAAACAAAGTAACCGGCACCTTTGGATTATTTGATAATGGGGCTGGCAATTTTGTTATCTATAATCTTTCCAGATTCAAGGATTCTGCTTATACGCCGGCATCTACTTTTAAAATTGTTAATTCATTAATTGGCATTGAAACGGGTAGAATAGTCAATGAGAAAATGGTGATCAAATGGGATGGTATCGTTCGTACATTTCCCAATGGCGACACAGCTAAAAGCTGGAATAAAGACCTTACCATGGAAGAAGCTTTTAAAGTTTCATCCGTTCCTTTTTACAAAGAAATTGCCAGGCGAATAGGGAAAGACACCATGAAATACTGGTTAGATAGTTTGCAATATGGCAACCAGACCATTGGTAAGGAAGTGGATAATTTCTGGCTGGACAATTCTTTAAAAATCACGCCTGACGAAGAATTAGGTCTGGTAAAACGATTGTATTTTTCTCAGTTGCCCTTCCAGAAAAGATCCCAGGATATTGTAAAGAAGCTAATGTTACAAGAATCCAATGCAAATTATAAACTGAGTTATAAAACTGGTTTGGGATACAAAGAGAACGGGAATGCCCTTGGCTGGATAGTAGGCTGGATTGAAGAAAATAGCCATGTTTATTTCTTTGTATTGAATGTAGAAGGAACACCTGACACTGATTTAACAGATACCCGAATCAATATGCTGAATGCCATTTTGAAACAACAGGGATTTTTTGAGGGTAAGCGTTAAAACTGTTTTTAGAAAATACCTGAGTTTGATTTGCCCAGCTGCTTTTCAACCTTTCTGCTCTTTAACTGTTAGTTTTGTTTAAGATCCTTAGTTATGCAATTGTATTGTAATTCACTTACCGAGTATAGCCGGCTTAAGACCCGTGAAATCAAGATCGGAGACCTTTGTATTGGCAATTTTCATCCTATCCGTTTGCAAACCATGACCACAACGGATACCATGGATACCATGGGCACTGTTGCCCAAACGATTCGCTGTATTGAAGCTGGAGCCGAACTGGTTCGCATTACTGCACCCAGTAAAAAGGAAGCAGATAACCTTTTGAAAATTAAAAATGAATTAAGGAGTAGAGGATATACAACTCCTTTAATTGCTGATATCCATTTCACACCCAATGCAGCAGAAATTGCCGCAAGAATAGTTGAAAAAGTAAGGGTAAATCCGGGTAATTATGTTGACAAGAAAAAATTTGAGCAGATAGATTATACTGATGCTGAATACCTGGAAGAAATTGAGCGTATCAGGGAAAGGTTTACGCCATTGGTCTCAATTTGTAAAGAATATGGCACCGCCATGCGTATTGGTACCAATCACGGTTCTCTCAGTGATCGTATTATGAGCAGGTACGGCGATACACCCATGGGAATGGTAGAAAGTGCCATGGAATTTTTACGTATCGCAAGGGCAGAAGCCTATCACAATATTGTGTTGAGTATGAAAGCCAGCAACCCTCAGGTGATGGTGCAGGCTTACCGTTTATTGATCCAGCAGATGGATGCGGAGTTTGGAGAGATCTATCCCTTGCACCTTGGCGTTACAGAAGCAGGAGATGGCGAAGATGGTCGTGTTAAAAGTGCAGCAGGTATTGGCACCTTGCTGGAAGATGGCATCGGAGATACAGTAAGGGTAAGCCTTACGGAAGATCCCGAATTTGAAATTCCCGTTTGTAGAGACTTAGTAAAACGTTATACAGAAACAAGCAATCAAACCACAAAAAACAGCATACCCCAGGCCGATAAAATACCTTACAGTCCTTTTGTTTACCAAAGAAGGGATACATTTCCTGTACATAATATTGGCGGCAAGCAGGTACCAGTAGTTATAGCAGATCTGAGTAAAATAGAAACGATCATGCCTAAGCATTTGGAAAGTATTGGCTATACCTACGATGCAATATCTGATAAATGGCATATCAGCGATGCTGCTGCAGATTATGTTTTCACCGGCAACCAACTTCTTAGCTTTGATTTACCCGGAACCCTTAAAGTAATTACTTATCCCAATACCTGTGAAAATGCACTTGACAAAGAAAAGTACTTCCCCATATTTGATGGTTTGGGCTATTTATCCGCAACAGAAAAAAACAATAGTTTAAATTTTGTTATGCTGGATTGTTTCAGCGACGATACCAGCATTAATGATTTTACTGGGTTGGATGAACTGGCAAATAATGCAACTGTTGTGCTTTGTTTAAGTTCTACCAATCCTCATGCTATGCCTGCAGTTAGGAGGATGTTTCTGGAATTGATGAACCGGAAAATAAAGAACCCGGTAGTATTAATCACTGATAGTAATTGGCAAACTACGGATGAACACCTGATCCATTATTCAACAGAATGTGGTGCACTTTTTCTGGATGGCTTTGGTGATGGTATTTGTTTGGGAATGAGTAAGCATAGTTATGAGATCTTGCAAGAAGGCAATAAAGATACAGGGGGAAGAAACTATAGTAATAATACCTCTCCGGAACAATTTATGAATGCAACTGCATTTACTATTTTGCAGGCTACAAGAACCAGGATTTCTAAAACGGAATATATCAGTTGCCCCAGTTGCGGCAGAACATTATTTGATTTGCAGGAAACCACTTCCAAAATACGCAGTGTTACCAATCATTTGAAAGGTGTTAAGATTGCTATCATGGGATGTATCGTTAATGGTCCGGGAGAAATGGCTGATGCTGATTTTGGCTATGTAGGCAGTGGCGTGGGTAAAATAACTTTATACAAAGGCAAAGAAATCATGAAAAGAAATATAGACAGTGAGATAGCTGTGGATGAGCTGATAAATTTATTGAAAGAGAGTGAAGCTTGGGTGGAACCAGCTTAATATTTTAGCCGCAGATGCGCAGATAGGACTCTAATCTGCACACCTGAGGCTATACTCTTCGCTTCAAATCAGGTAAGCAAAAAAATTATGCAAACAGATTTCTTAGTAATCGGTTCTGGAATTGCAGGCCTGACCTATGCGATTAAAACAGCCAATGCATTCCCCGATAAAAAAATAACCATCATCACCAAAACACAGGCTGATGAAACCAATACCAAATATGCACAAGGTGGTATTGCAGGTGTATGGGATGAAGAAAATGACAGTTACGATAAACATATTGAAGATACCCTGATTGCAGGTGATGGATTGTGTGATGAGGCAATTGTAGCGATGGTGGTAAAAGAAGGTCCGGAAAGAATCAAAGAAATTATTTCTTATGGTGCTCAGTTTGATAAGGATGAGAAGGGTGATTATCGTTTGGGCAAAGAAGGTGGACATAGTGAAAACAGGATCCTTCATCATAAAGATGTAACAGGTTTGGAAATGGAAAGAGCCTTATTGGCTGAACTTCAAACCAAGAAAAATATTGAGTTCCTCAACCATTGTTTTGTGATCGATATTATCACACAACACCATTTTGGTTACCTGGTTACCAAATCCACTTTAGATATTACCTGTTATGGTGTGTATGTTTTAAACCTCCACAATAACCAGATTGAGAAAATAAATGCCAAAATAACTTTGTTGGCAACAGGTGGTTGCGGACAAGCTTATCGAACCACTACCAATCCGGTTATTGCAACAGGAGATGGTGTGGCGATGGTATATCGGGCAAAGGGAAAGATCGAGAATATGGAGTTTATACAATTCCATCCAACCGCGCTCTATGAACCGGGTATTTCGCCTTCATTTCTGATAACCGAAGCTGTTCGCGGCGATGGCGGTATTCTTCGGAATAAAAAGGGTGAGGCATTTATGGAGAAATACGATGCCAGAAAAGATCTGGCTCCCCGCGATATTGTTGCCCGTGCTATTGATAATGAAATGAAGCGTGCAGGAACCGAACATGTTTTTCTGGACTGCCGGCATATGGATAAAGAGCAATTCTTACACCACTTCCCTAATATTTACCAGCATTGCTTAAAAATTGGAATTGATGTGATGCAACAAATGATACCGGTAGCACCCGCCGCACATTATAGTTGTGGTGGAATCAAAACGGATGAATGGGGCAGAACATCTATTAAAAGTTTATATGCCTGTGGAGAATGCGCCAGTACTGGTTTGCATGGTGCCAACCGACTTGCCAGCAATAGTTTACTGGAAGCAATGGTATTTGCACATCGTTGTTTTGTAAACAGCAGCCAGGTGGTTAATGAACTCTCAGAAAA
>CALRUV010000038.1:0-19065 GCA_943371455.1 Chitinophaga pinensis
GGCTTTTTTTGCTCATTTCTATTCGAAAGGGTGAATCAGTAATTTTTAGCAAATAACTTCCAAAATCATGCCCTTAACTTGAAAGAGATTTGCTTTTAAGCTTAGCTGGTCCTTTTTTGGTTTTATACTCGATAATCTTCTATTTTTGCTCCACATTTAAAAAACAGACATAATGCGTTCAATTGCTTTCAGAGAGGCTATCAGAGAAGCCATGAATGAGGAAATGAGAAGGGATGAAAAAGTATTCCTGATGGGAGAGGAAGTTGCCGAATACAATGGCGCTTATAAGGTAAGTCAGGGTATGCTGGCCGAATTCGGTCCTAAAAGAGTAATAGATACACCCATTGCTGAACTTGGCTTCACAGCCGTGGCAGTAGGAGCGGCTCAAAATGGACTGAAACCTATTGTAGAATTCATGACCTGGAATTTTGCTGTTTTGGCGCTCGACCAGATTTTAAATACAGCTTCTAAAATGTTGGCCATGAGTGGCGGACAAATTAGTTGTCCCATTGTGTTCAGGGGAGGTAATGGTAGCGCTGGTCAGCTTGGTGCCCAGCATTCCACAGCTTTTGAAAGCTATTATGCCAATATTCCGGGCATTAAAGTGATATCACCTTCCAATGGTTATGATGCCAAAGGACTATTAAAACAGGCTATCCGATATGAGAATGACCCTGTTATGTTTATGGAAAGTGAAGTGATGTATGGAGATAAATCTGATGTTCCGGATGAAGAATATTATATTCCATTGGGCAAGGCAGATATTAAAAAGCAGGGACGTGATGTTACACTGGTAGCCTATAACAAAATGGTAAAAGTAGCATTAGCAGCAGCACAGGAATTGGAGAAAGAAGGAATTAGTGCAGAAGTAGTTGATTTAAGGACTATTCGTCCATTGGATTGGATGACTATCCTGGATAGTGTAAAGAAAACCAATCGCCTGGTTATTGTTGAAGAACAATGGCCATTTGCATCTGTTTCTTCTGAGATCAGTTACCGGATTC
Organism: Chitinophaga pinensis; assembly: GCA_943371455.1. Classification (GTDB taxonomy): domain Bacteria; phylum Bacteroidota; class Bacteroidia; order Chitinophagales; family Chitinophagaceae; genus Sediminibacterium; species Sediminibacterium pinensis_J. The sequence goes on from CALRUV010000038.1 coordinate 1,005, forward strand.
AAAAAGAAGGATTTGATTACTTGGATGCACCTATTCGCAGAATAACCAGTGCAGATGCACCCATGCACTATGCACCCAATCTTGCTGCATTGGCCATTCCGGATGTTGAGCGTACCATCAAATTGGTTAAGGAAGTGATGTACCTGAAAAAATAAACCAAACTATTATTTATTATAACCCGAAGCAATCACTTCGGGTTTTTATTTTATCGTTTCTGTGCAGTATTAATTAATTTATTTTGTTTGCGTGAACCATATATGTAAAGCCTTCCTGTTATTTTTATTTTTATACTCATCGGTGGGTAAAGCCCAGCTTTCCGATACGGCTATTTTATTTAAACAGGGCGATTCTATTTTATCAGAAGTGCTGGTGAATGCATTCCAATCAAGGATGCGATGGAAAGCAATGCCTGCAGCTATTTCATTAATTACACCCAAAGAAATGCAGCGCTACGGTAATGGATCTATGGTGCCTGTGATGAATAGCTTACCTGGCATCAGAATGGAAGAAAGATCACCAGCAAGTTACCGGTTATCTATTAGGGGAAGTTTGTTGCGATCACCTTTTGGTGTTAGAAACATTAAGGTTTACTGGAATGATATACCCCTAACAGATGCAGGCGGAAATACCTATCTTAACCTGATTGATCTTTCGCAAATTACCCAGGTTGCTATACTAAAGGGTCCGGCTTCAAGTATCTATGGTGCAGGAACTGGCGGTGTGTTACTTTTACGTTCAGAAAATTTACCTCTTCCAGAAAAGCCCCATCGTTTTTCAACATCCATCAGTACAGGTGCTAACGGATATTTTCAGCAACAGCTAGGCTGGCAATATGCCAAAGATGGCTTTCATTCTTCTTTGCAACAATCACATCTTTCTGCAACTGGTTACCGGGATCATTCCAATTCCCGCAGAGATATGCTCAAGTGGGAAGCTGGCCTGCAATTGAAAAAGCACCAATTCAATTTACTGGCTTTTTATACAGATTTATTTTACCAAACACCAGGTGGTATTAATCTGGCTCAAATGCAACAGAATCCAAAACTTTCCAGACAGCCTGCCGGAACCTTACCCGGTGCCATACAGCAACAGGCAGCTATCTATAACAAAACAATTTTTGGTGCATTACAACATGAGCTCACGCTGAATAACGCATTTAAGGTAAAATCTTTCATAAGCACAAACCATAGCAGGATAAAAAATCCATTTATCACCAACTTTGAAACCCGTGATGAATCTAATGTTGGTGCGGGTTCCAGTCTGGCATATGAAAAAAAATCAGGAAACAATTCTTTTCAGTGGATCAATGGTTTTGAATGGTTGTACAATGATGCCCGGATTAATAATTATGGCAATAGGTTGGGGATTCAGGATACCGTTCAATTTAAAGATGTGGTGTTTATTAATCAGTCTTTTTTGTATTCTCAGTTGCAATGGGTATGGCAGAATAAATGGTACCTGAATGCAGGATTAAGTATCAACAAGCAAATTTTCCGCTACAAAAGAATCACAGATAATCAACCAGATTTTACCCCGAAAGAGGTAGAAGCTATGGTTACACCAAGGGTAGCATTATCTTATCGTATCAATAAAGAGGTCACTCTATATACGATAGCTGCCAAAGGATTTTCTCCACCAGCATTGGCTGAAGTTAGGCCGTCTGACGGCAATTTTTATGGAAATCTAAACGCAGAATCTGGTTGGAATTTTGAAACTGGTATTAAAGGAGAACTCCTGCAAAGCAGACTGGTATTCGATATCAACGCTTATTATTTTTCCTTGCAGAATGCTATTGTTAGAAGAAACAATGCAGCAGGTGCAGAATACTTTTTAAATGCAGGCAATACCCGGCAAAACGGGTTAGAAACGATGATCTCATTTCAGGCAGTTAAGTATGCGGGTAAATTTCTGAAATCTTGTAAGATCTGGAGCAGCTATAGCTATCAGCCCTTTCAGTTTACCCAATACCAACAGGGAAATATAGATTATTCAGGAAAGCAATTAACGGGTGTACCCCAAAATATCTGGGTAAAAGGAATGGATCTGGAAACTAGCAAAGGCTGGTATGCAAATATTTCCTGGAACAGCACTTCTGCACTTCCGCTGAATGATGCCAATGATGTTTATGCAGATGGCTACCAACTAGTTCAGACAAAATTTGGCTTTCACCACGAAAAAAATAATCGCCTAACCAATATTTTTTGTGGGATAGACAATCTCTTAAATAAAACCTATAGTTTGGGTAATGATATCAATGCTGCCGGAAGAAGGTATTATAATCCAGCAGCCAACATCAATTTTTTTGCCGGAATCTCTTATAGTTTTTAAAAGGTTAATATTCTTCCATAAATTACTTCAGCCACCAACAACAATTAACTTAGCCCTAAATATATACCATGTCGCAAATACTGATCATTGACGATGAAAGGGCTATAAGAAATGTTTTGAAGGAAATCCTTATGAATGAAGGTTTTGCTGTGGAAGAAGCTTTTGATGGGGAAGAAGGATTTAAAAAGTTTAGTGCTGGCAATTTCGACCTGGTTCTTTGCGACATCAAAATGCCCAAATTGGATGGCTTAGAGTTTTTGCAAAAAGTGATAGAAACAAGGTCAGAAATTCCAGTGATCATGATCAGTGGTCATGGCAATATTGAAACAGCTGTTGATGCGGTTAAAAAAGGGGCTTTCGACTATATCGCCAAACCCCCGGATCTTAACAGGTTATTAATAACCATCAGGAATGCTCTTGACAAGACCAGTTTGGTAAAGGAAACCAAAGTGTTAAAAAGAAAGGTTTCCCGTGTTCAGGAAATTATTGGTAACAGCGATGGGATCCTTAAAGTAAAGGAAACAATTGATAAAGTGGCACCCACTGAAGCAAGGGTATTGGTTACCGGAGGCAATGGCAGTGGAAAAGAACTGGTAGCAAGATGGTTGCATGAAAAAAGTAATCGTTCTGCTGCTGCATTAGTTGAAGTAAACTGTGCCGCCATACCAGGTGAACTCATTGAAAGTGAATTATTCGGTCATGAAAAGGGATCCTTTACTTCTGCCATCAAACAACGTATCGGCAAATTTGAACTGGCTCATGGGGGTACTTTATTTCTGGATGAGATAGGCGATATGAGTTTAAGTGCTCAGGCAAAGGTTTTACGGGCATTACAGGAAGGCAAGATCACAAGGGTTGGGGGCGATAAAGAGATTTCTGTTGATGTAAGAGTTATTGCCGCCACCAATAAAGACCTGTTGCAGGAAGTAACTGATAAAAATTTCCGATTGGATCTTTACCATCGCTTAGGGGTGATTCTGATTCATGTACCTTCTTTAAATGAACGCAGGGAAGATATTCCTTTGCTGGTAGATAAGTTTCTGGCAGATATTGCAGAAGAATATGGACAAGCCAAAAAAACCATCGAAAAGAAAGCAATGGCTGCTTTGCAATTACACGATTGGACCGGAAATATCCGTGAGCTAAGGAATGTTGTAGAAAGGCTGGTCATCTTATCGGGCAAGGAAATCAGCGCAGCTGACATTGATTTACATGTGAAATAGGCAGATCTTATTCTTTTTTCGCTGATCAGCTTTCATATTTAAGAAAACTTTTGCCATTAATTCTGCACTAACAGTTCTAAAAGGATATTTTTGTTACTACTTAACTTCAAACTATGGGATTAATTCTATTCATTATTGGTGTGATTGGCTGGCATGTTGGGATCTATGGAATGTTTAAAAAAGCAGGAATAGAATCCTGGAAAGCTTTTATACCTTTTTATAATACCTGGCTTATTGTTGAAAAATGCCAGATCCGTAAATATTGGTTCTGGTTGCAATTAATACCTATTGCCGGACAATTTATCACCATTTGGATCACCATCATTTTTGTGATGCATTTCAAAAAAGTGAATGTAATTGACCATACACTTACTGTTTTATTTCCTTTTTTATATTTCCCCTACCTGGGTTTTTCTGAAAAAGAAAAATGGTATGGTGCGGAAGTTTTGAAACATTACCATAAACCAGCTTCGCGCGAATGGATTGATGCCGGTGTATTTGCCATTGTAGCGGCAACCATTATTCGCACTTTTGTTTTTGAAGCCTATGTAATTCCAACCGGTAGTATGGAAAAAACCCTGCTGGTAAACGACTTTCTTTTTGTAAACAAAATGAGTTACGGCGCAAGAATTCCGCAAACACCTTTATCCTTTCCTTTTGTTCATAATACCATGCCTTTCTCTAAAACCACCGCTTCTTATATTAGGCAGGTACAATTACCTTATAAAAGGCTACCTGCTTTTACCGATGTTAAGCGTAATGATGTGGTGGTATTTAATTTCCCTGCCGGAGATACCATTATCAACCTGCCTGAATTTGGAAGTGCGCAACCATATTATGATGTATTGCGATTTCAATTCAAGGGCGACCGTGAAGCTTTAAAAGCTAATTTCCCTTTATTGGTTCATCCCATGGATAAAACCGATAATTACATAAAGCGTTGTGTTGCAGTTCCCGGAGATATTCTACAGGTTAAAAACGGGTCACTGTTTATCAATAACGAGGCTGCTTTTGTTCCACCAGGTTCTCAAACAGAATATATCATTGAAACGAATGGTACAAATTTTACAGAAGAATTTATGCAGAATGAAATAGGCATCGACATGGAAAATCCCGGTGATCAGATCCGCAGTTCCGGAACGCCGAATACATTGGTATTGAATATGACTGCAGCTGAAGCCGACAAAGTAAAAAAGCAAACGAATGTAAAATCCATCAGCCCTTATTCTGATAACCAGGTAGGCATTACCTTCCCCAATGATGAAATTAATTTACCATGGACAGTAGATAATTATGGCCCCTTAACTATTCCTAAAAAAGGAGATATTGTAAAGCTTACGCCACAAAACATTGAATTATATAGAAGGATCATTACCACCTACGAGCAAAATACATTAGAAGAAGTAAATGGTAAATACATCATTAATGGTAAAGAAGCCAGCAGTTATACGATTCAATGGAATTATTACTGGATGATGGGTGATAACAGGCACCGCAGCCAGGATAGCCGTTACTGGGGCTTTGTGCCGGAAACAAATATTGTAGGTAAAGCCTCTCTTATTTGGTTTAGCTGGGATAAGGGTCCGAGATGGAAACGATTGTTCAATGGTATAAAATAAGTACCTTCAAAAGAAGTAGGGGTCCTCAGAGCTAGTAGCTTTGAGGACTTTTTTGTCTTATCAAAAGAAGAACTATGGAACAACATAATTTAAGTATTGCTTACGATGTATATGAATCTGCTGACCTGTTACCAAAAGAAGACGCAGCATTGTTATTAGAAGCGATAGAAGCTACCAATATTGCGTATGCACCTTATTCTCATTTTAAAGTAGGGGCTGCCGCTTTACTAATTAATGGTAAAACCATTTTGGGTAGTAACCAGGAGAATGCAAGCTATCCTGTAGGCATTTGTGCGGAGAGGGTTTTGTTATCAGCAGCATCATCAGTTTATCCCGGTATTGCTATTAAAACAATAGCTATTGCCTGTATTAGTCAGGAAGGTAAAAGTGATAGACCAATTTCACCCTGCGGTATTTGCCGCCAAACATTGGTTGAATATGAAAGATTGCTGAAACACCCGATAAGACTGGTTCTTGGCGGTAAAGAAGGCAAAATTTATGTGATCAATAATTCAGATAGTTTATTGCCTTTTAGTTTTTCTGGTGAAGACCTGAGTTAGTTTTTTACCTGATCAACACCGTTGTTCCCTTTAAAAAAATTGGTTCACCCGTTTGGTGGTCATTGTAACTGAATGTCCACACATAAGTGCCACTAGGCTGCATCACGCTATTCACCCTGCCATCCCATTTCTTAGTCCAGCTTTTTGATTCAAAAATTGCCTGTCCGTAACGATTGTACACACGGAAAACCATATTGTCTGCATTGAATGCATTCAAAGGGTATAGATAATCATTCAAACCATCGCCATTAGGGGTAAAAGCACTCGGTACTGCTTTAAAGCAGGTTGCCAAAACCGTTATGTATTTATAAGTGGTATCTGTGCATTGTAGATTATTATAAGCAATCAAACTGATCAGGTAATTTTTTCGTGCATTGATGGTGGGGTAAAATTGGGCCGTTGGTATTTTTAGCCTGCTATTAATGCCATTGCCAAAATCCCATTTCCATGCTGTAGCACTGCTGCTACTCAAATCAGTAAAATGAAGGGTATCAGAAGGGCAAAGGGTATCAGCGGAGGCAAATGCTGCTTTCACTGTAAAATCAGGCAGATCAAAAAAACTGGAAGCAGAGTCTGTACAAAAACCATTATTCACAAACAATTGTAGAGAATGTTTACCAAATGCTTTACTGGTTATTGTAAGGTTTTGTAAAGTACTTACAGGCATACTATCTATTTTCCATAACCAGTTGGTTGTATTACCATTGCCATTGTGTGATAGTATGAGCGTATCTGTTTTGCAGCCGGGATTTACCTGATAGAGATAATTAGCGGCTGTGATATTTTGGGTAATAAAATTAGTGCCCGAACCAACAGGTGTTACAAAACCACATTCATCAATCAGCGTATTGCCATCCGTACCTGTTTTAACACTGATATTGAAAATGCCATTCACTTTTATGGCACTATTGAGTTTGATTTTTATTTGTGTGGTCATTCCATTAGAACAATTGCCAGTAGCGCTTTTGATGGAAACATTGATAGGGCCGGTTATGATAAAATCACTGCCATCTGCAGCTAAGGAACTGCATAATATCGGTTTTGAAAATTCGAGTACAAGGGAATCGGTAATGCAATTAAAGGGACTGATACTATCCAATGGTGTAGGTTGTGCAGAAATGAATTTAAAACCACTCACTTTTCCTATGGAAAGGCTATTGGCACAATTATCGGTTAAGGTGTTTCCGTCAGAACCCAGGTTGGCATTGATAGAATAAGTGCCGGCACCCAATATAGTATTCAGGGTAAGTGTGATGGAATCTGTATCAAAACCATTGCTGCAACTATTGCCAATGGCGCTCAATATAGAAACAGATGTTGGTCCGGTTATTTGAAAATCCGAGCCATCTGAAGCCAGGCTGGAGCAATTGATCTTCTTATTCATTTTCAAGATCACCTGCGATCCATCACATACGGCATAAGCATTTACTACGGTGGGTATTACCGGATTAACAATACTGGCAGTACCGCCTTGTGCGCCGGTAGGAAAGGATAAGGTATAGCCACTTTGGGTGGCTCCATCAAAATGACTTACCAATAAAAGGTATTCATGTCCAACTAATAAGTTGGGCATGGTACTAAATGTAGAAATACCTTGAGTAGGATTAGATGCGCACTCAAAACTATTTACAGCACTGGGGGAAGCTCCGGTAACGCCTGGAGATCCCGACCAATTGGCAGAAACAATCAATGACCTGTCGGTATAAATATCCATTGGATCTCTGCCAGTAATATCAAAAATTTGCCAATCATAATCATCGCCCAGGTTTTTCGGTGTTATTACAAAGCCTAATGTTCCGGAAGCATAACAAGTAAATTTATACCAATAGGGATTCACATCAGAATAACCTGCGTTACCAGCGCAGGGCGTAGGTAATATTCTGCCACCACAGGCGGGAACAGATGTTTGGGTAAAAACATTGGTGCCACAAACCGGAAATGCAGTACCTGGATTCTGTCCCAGAGCAGTACATAGTTGTTGCGACCAAACATGATTAGCCCCTATGATCATCAGCAGAAACAATATGCAGGAAGAGAAACGAACCATCTTTGTAAAAGTATTTCTTTCAAAGTTTTGAAAATGATAAAATTAATCGTTTTTCTATCTGAAATACTTAGGTTCTAGTGAGGAAATAAAAAGTAGTAATAGTTAGAAGTAATTCTTCTTGAACGCTAACAATAAAACGGGTAAATCCGTTTTAAAACAGTGTCTGCACCCCGTGTGCTACTTTAAATTCAAGTCCGAGTAACCATTTCTTACGCCAGGTTCCTCCTGAATAGCCCGTTAAAGAACGGTCGCTGCCTATCACACGATGGCAAGGCACAATAATGGCAATATTGTTTTTCCCATTGGCACTGGCTGCCGCTCTGATCACTTTAGGATCGCCGAGGCGTTTGGCCATATCCATATAACTTATGGTTTTGCCATAAGCGATTTCCATTAATTCGCTCCATACCCTGTTTTGAAATTCGGTACCATCCTGGTGAACAGGGATATCAAAATTTTTCCTTTTGCCATGAAAATATTCAATTAATTGCTCGGTGCATTGGTGCATGATTTCCGTAATGCCGGGTTCGCCGTAGGTATATTGGTCTGCATTATCTACAAAACTTAACTCGCCAATATACTGGTCTGTACCACCAATCTTTAGCATGCCGATCGGGCTTTCATAATAAGTATAGTGCAGTTCGTTCATTAGCCGATACGTTGTCCGTTGGATGTGGTTTTATCCGGATGCAATAAAATTACCTGATTATTTTCATCATACACACCTAATACCAGGCATTCACTAAAAAAGTTGGCGATCTGTTTGGGTGGAAAATTCACAATGGCTATAACCTGTCTGCCTTTCAGGCTTTCTTTACTGTAATGGTGTGTGATTTGTGCTGAGGAATTTTTTTTACCCAATGGGCCAAAATCTATCAATAATTGGTAGGCAGGTTTTTTTGCTTTAGGGAAATCTGTAATTTCCAATATGGTACCACATCGGATATCTATTTTTTCAAAATCGTTCCAGTTAATCATGAACAGCTAATTTTACCAAATCTAAAAACAAATATTTATGAAAAGATCAGCAACAGCCGTTTGGAATGGCTCAGGTAAAGAGGGCAGTGGTCATCTTTCTTCGCAAAGCGGGGTATTGGCTAAAACACAATATTCCTATCTCTCTCGTTTTGAACAGGGAATCGGTACCAATCCGGAAGAATTAATGGCTGCAGCCCATGCCGGTTGTTATGCCATGAAATTGAGCTTTGTATTAGGCGCTGCAGGTTTTACCCCGGATACCTTAGAAACCATTTGTAACATTTCTTTGGAAGAAGGTGTGATCACCAGTTCTGAAATAAAGGTAAATGCAACAGTACCGGGTATTTCAGCAGAAAAATTTCAGGAATGTGCAGAAGATGCCAAAGCCAATTGTCCGGTGAGTAAGGCTTATAATGTAACGATTACCCTTACAGCAATACTGGCCTAACCAATTGTCACAGATCACACAAAATCCTTCTTAAATTTTGTGTGATCCGTGTAATCTGTGTAATCTGTGTAATCTGTGTAATCTGTGGCAATCCTATTTATCAAGTATCCCCGCCAATAACAAGAGCTCACGCTGCTTGTATTCATTGGATGACCTGTTAAAGCATTTCGCAACCTCCTTCAGTAAAACCTGGATGATCTTTTTGTGCGATTGCGGTTTAAAATGAGCAGGGGTAGGGGCGATGGAAATTCTGGTAAAATAGTTTTCTACATCCTTGTGCGAAAAAGCCTGTCCGGTAGTGGCATCTACATAAAAGTGGATCTTATCTTGTGGGTGACCAACATGCAATGGTGCATCGTAATCTGAATGGTAAAAGGCTATGATGCATTGCTTGGGAATATTAATGATCTTGGCATTGATGTCGAGCTGTTCACACATGATCTGGTATAAGAGTCCATTAGCAAGTGCATTACCTTTTTTGCTTTCTACTACTTTGTGTAGAAAAAATTCATCTGGATTTTCATAATTTACTTCAACGCCCTTCAAGTTGTAATAATTGTACATGATGCTTGACAAAACATTGGCTTGTTCCAGTGGTGTGAGAAAACTATTTAGCTCCAGCCAAACATTTCTTCTGATTTTCTCAATTTCTTGTAAAACCGGTGTAGTATGAAGATCGGGGTATTGAAATTTGGCAACCAATAAAGCACCAAATAAGAGATCATGGTAGGCACCATCGCGCCATTCAATTATATCATTCTGTAAATCCGAAAAATGCAGGTGATGGATGATCATTTCTATTCTTTCCTGCACATCTTCGCTTAGCGTGGTTTCCCAAAGATGTTCCAAATTAGGAATGATATTCCTGCCATAGGCAACAATCTTGTCTGAAACGGTTGAATAAACTTCTTCATCCGGATCATCAATTAAGGTAAAAAGTGCGTTGATCTCTTTGGTTTCCTGCATGTTTTTTGCTTATCCAAGATGTAAACGGTAGAATCACCGCAATTATTTCTTAGGGTCAAACTAAATTAATTTTTGGTTACCGGGATGCTATAAGTTATCCTATACATGTGGAAATATGCATGCGTATGTTAATAATATTTAAGGTATATCTACGTTGCTAATCATTATTTAGAGAGTTATTTTAGAAAATTAACAGCAATTCATAGTCTATATATACTACTTTTGCACCCTATCATATTATATTATTATGTCAGACTTTGCCATTCCAAAATTTCCCGCAGTTGCTAAATCTCTTCATTCAGATCTAAAGAAAAGAGTACAGCAATATTTTGATGAAAAGGGAATTGATTCAACAGGTAATACCAAGCTTTTCAGTAAAGCAATCATCATGATCATTGCTTTGGTTCTGGTATACATTCATTTACTGGTATGGACACCTGTTTGGTACCTGGCCCTGGGTGAATGTATCATCATGGGCGGACTGGTAGCTGGTATCGGTTTTAATGTTATGCACGATGGCAGTCACGGTAGCTTTAGCAACAATAAAGTAATGAACCGCATTGCTGCTTCTTCTATCAGTCTTTTAGGTGCTAATCACTTTATGTGGAATATGAAGCATAATATGATCCACCATAGTTTTACCAATATTGTTGGGGTGGATGATGATATCGAAATTGGTGCTCTGATGCGAATGGCACCAACACAAAAACGTTATAAGATCCATAAGTTTCAGCATTTCTATGTTTGGTTCTTATATACTTTGTTGTATGTATTCTGGATTTTTTTCACTGACTACAAAAAGTATTTTACCCGTAAAATTGGGAACGTACCATTAAAAACCATGAAATTGGCTGACCATATAGAATTCTGGCTGGTTAAAATTTACCACATGTCTGTTTTTGTGGTGGTGCCAATTATTGCTGTGGGATGGGTGAGCTGGTTAATCGGATTTTTAACCATGAGTATGTTCGCGGGATTTGTATTGAGTATTGTATTTCAGTTAGCGCATACCGTAGAACATACTGAGTTCCCTGTTGCTGATATTGAAACCCATAAAATGCCGGATGAATTTGCAGCACACCAGATCAAGACCACGGCCAATTTTGCTACACGTAATAAATTGATCAGCTGGCTGGTAGGTGGGTTGAATTTTCAAATTGAACACCATTTGTTCCCTAAGGTTTCACATGTGCACTACCCCGCTATCAGTGCTATCGTTAAAAGTGTATGCCAGGAATACCAATTACAATATATTGAATACCCCACCATGCGCAAAGCAGTAAGAGCGCACGTAAGGTTCTTAAGGCAAATGGGTAATTATGATTAATTGTTGATCTTGAATAATTCTCTATAAAAAAAAGTCAAAAATGAATTTCATTTTTGACTTTTTTTATTCATGCAATAAGCAGTTTTCTATTTCTTATCGGCAGTTTTTCTGGCGGTCTTTTTAGCGGTTTTGGTTGCCGATTTTTTCGCTACCACTTTCCCTTTTTTAGCAAAAGCATTGGGCACCTGTTCTTCAATCATTTTCTTGATGATGTCTACATCAATATCAACCAGGTCTTCAGGTGTGTATTTAGATGTGTCTGATTTTCGACTAAGCTTCAACATTTTTTTATTAAAACGGATAAAGGGACCCCATCTGCCATTTTCAATTGAAATCTTTTCTGCCGGCCATTGTTTGATAAAACGGTTGGCTTCCTTATCTATTTTTTTGGCTACCAATTCGTCGATATCTTTTTGACTGAGGTCATCAAAATTATAAGCCCTGGGGATATTGATATAGGTGTCATTCCACTTGATAAATGGTCCAAACCTTCCCTTGCCTTTGGTTACAGGTAATTCATTGTAAAAACCGATCGGTGCATCAGCCAGTTGTTTTTCTGTTAATAGTTCAATAGCTCTTTCCAGATCAATGGTGTGTAGATCTTCCCCTTTCGGGATTGATATAAACTGATCACCTAATTTGATATAGGGTCCATATCTGCCTACATTAACGGCCAGTTCCTGCGATTCATATTCACCCAATATGCGCGGCAATGCAAATAACTGCATGGCTTCTTCCATAGTGATGGTTTCAATACTTTGTGCCGGGTTTAGTTTGGCAAAACGTGGTTTTTCATTTTCATCTGCCGTATCGCCAATTTGTACCATTGGTCCATAACGTCCCATGCGGGCAATTACTTTCTTGCCGGTTGCTTCATCATAGCCCAATTCACGCTCTCCTTTGGCCCTTTCTGCATTCTCCAGTGTATGTTCAATGGTTTCATGAAAGGGTTTGTAGAACCCATCGATCATATTACTCCATTTGATCTTGCCTTCGGCAATTTCATCAAACTGCTGTTCAATTTTGGCGGTAAAACCAAAATCCATCACTTTGGTAAAATACTGTTTCAAAAAATCTGTTACTACAATACCCAGATCTGTAGGGAATAATTTGCTTTTTTCAGCGCCTGTATTTTCCTGTAAGATCTGTTTCTCTATCTGGTTGTCTTTTGTTAAGCGTAAAAGGTTCATGGATCGCTTCACACCTTCCTTATCCCTTTTCTCTACATAATTTCTTTTAATGATGGTGCTGATAGTGGGTGCATAAGTAGATGGTCTTCCAATGCCCAGTTCCTCCAGTTTTTTTACCAATGCTGCTTCCGTGTAACGGGCTGCAGGGCGGGAAAATTTTTCAGCCGCATTCATCATGGTAAAATCGAGTGTTTGTCCCACTTGTAAAGGGGGTAACATGCCTTCTGTATCATCCTCATCATCTTCATCCTTGCCTTCCATATATACTTTCAGGAAACCGTCAAATTTCATTACTTCACCTGAAGCTGATAGTGTTTCATTATTGGAGCTGACATTGATTTTAGCTGTGGTTTTTTCAAATTCAGCGTCGCTCATTTGAGAAGCGATGGTTCTTTTCCAAATCAACTCATACAATCTTCTGGTATCTTCATCTTCCACAGAGAAATTACTCATGTAGGTAGGCCTGATGGCTTCATGGGCTTCCTGGGCACTTTCATTCTTATTTTTAAACTTACGCGGCTGATGGTATTGTTTACCGTAAGACTCATTGATTTGTTTGCTGATATCAGCAAGGGCCGTATCACTTAAACTGATACTGTCTGTTCTCATATAAGTGATCTTACCACTTTCATAGAGTTTCTGTGCCAGTAACATGGTTCTGCTTACACCGTACCCTAATTTTCTGGATGCTTCCTGTTGCAGTGTAGAAGTGGTGAAAGGTGCAGCCGGTGTGCGTTTTGCCGGTTTTACCAATATATCAGTTACGGAATAATTGGCGCCCTTACAACTATTTAAAAAAGATTCTGCATCTTTTGTAGTAGATACTTTGGAAGGACCTTCTGCTTTAAAACTTACTTTTTTGTTATGGATATCTAAAGCAGTAAAGTAAGCATCAATTTTATAACTGCTTTCCGGAATAAAATGGTTGATCTCTCTTTCTCTTTCAACAATTAACCTAACCGCCACACTCTGAACCCTTCCGGCACTCAAACTTCTTTGCATGCCTATTTTGCGCCATAGTACCGGACTCAATTCAAAGCCCACCAACCTGTCTAAAACCCTTCTTGCCTGTTGGGCATTTACCAGGTTCATATTGATGGTTCTAGGGTTTTGAACAGCCGCCTTGATTGCAGGGGCAGTAATTTCATGGAAAACAATTCTTTTGGTCACTGATGGATCCAGGCCCAAAACCTCTGCCAGGTGCCAACTGATACTCTCTCCCTCACGGTCCTCATCCGATGCAAGCCATACCTCTGTCGCTTTTTTAGCCATCTGCCTTAATTCTTTCACCACTTTTTCCTTTTCATCAGGCACTTTATAGCGGGGCAGGTAATGATTGTTTACATCAATACCCATATCATCCTTTTCCAGGTCGCGAATATGCCCATAGCAACTCCTAACTTCAAAATCGCTACCAAGGATCTTTTCAATGGTCTTGGCCTTAGCCGGTGACTCAACAATCAATAAATTTTTTGCCATACAGCCTTAAATCCGCATCTAACGGTTCTTTTTATTGAAATTTTTCAAATGATTTTGCCTTACAAATAACTCCCCCTGAGGAGAGATTCGGCAGCCAGATACCATGCAATATTAGGGCAAACCATCAAATCACAAAAAATATCAGGAAAGAGGGGCTGCTAAAAACCCCACAATCTCTTTACAAACTTTATTGTCTTTATATACTTTACTATGACCTAAATTCTCCGTAATAAGGAATGTAATATGAGGTAATTCCTGATTAATTACCGGCGCTACATCTTCAAATGGGCAGATCAGATCCTGCCGGTCATGAACCCAAAGAATGGGTACCTTGTTCTCATTAACCATTCTACTCACAGAAAAAAAGGCAACGGTCTTGCCCGTAATTTCACGCAGTAATTGCCGAAATGCTTCCTGCACGGGCTCATCCATTTTTAACAGACCAAAGAAGCCCTGCAGGGATTGCTCTGTTTCAGTGGCGGGAGCGATGAGTACTAATTTTCTTGCTTGTTTATCAGCAAGCTCTTCAAAAGCCAGAGAAGCTGCCAGGCCGCCCAGGGAATGCCCCATCCAGCCATAGAAGGGTCCATATAAGTCGTCTGCGGCTAAAAGCATGCGTTTATAGATCAGGGCATTGATCTTGCTGCCGCCACTGATGCCATGAGCGGGTGCATCAAATGCCAAAACTTCAAAGCCTTCTTTTTTAAAGGGTAAGATATATTTCTCAAATTTGTAGCTATAACTTCTAAACCCATGAATAATGACCAGCTTTTTACCATTGGGGTTTTCCGGCAACCAGCGAAAGCCATTGATCTTATTGCCCTCATGTAAAAAAGACAATTTTTCAGCTTTATGGAAAACGGGCGGTACAACAAGTTTTCTGGAACGGCCATAAGGTGTACAAAAAAGGTCAAAAGCTGCTTCTGCTGCTTTTCGGGGCGAGATCCTGCCCAGGGTATTCAGTTTGGCCTTGTAATAACCAAGCATGATTCTTTGGGCAAATTTCATTTTCATGGGCGCAAAGATAGGGAGCTAAGGGGGGTATCCGGATGGATAAGGCAAAAAAGAGGTGCCAGTAGAAACCGGCACCGTTAGTCAACCTGCTTTATCTGAAAAAACTTATTTGGTATAAATTAGTTTGGTATTGCGATAGTCTGCTGCTTTATTGCTGTACCAGTCTTTAAATTGTAATCCACCCGAACCTGCCCATTCAAAGAAATGTGTATAGGCATTATTAATAGCTGATCCCTCAGTTGGGTATTGGAAAGGTTCTGTAAAATTTAATGCCCAGGGGTAGTTTTCTTTGGTAACATAGAAGATACCAGCAGCCGGATTAGTAGCATCATTACCCTGGTTCAATAAGGTAAGGTCTGCAAGATTGGTAGGTTTGAAACCGGGCAAATGCACTTCAGCGCCTCTTTTCATATTACTGATAAGGAAAGGATTCAAATTACTTAGTACCAGGCTATTGAAATTGTTGGCATTGGTATTTACGCCGCTGTTAAATGAAATCTTCATTTCAATCATCTCAGCTTTGAATAATGGTTGCTCCATAAAAGTGTTCATGGTATAATTACCACTGCCATCTCTTAATAATTTTTGTGCATCATCAAATGGAATGATCACCGCATTTTTTTGAGCTGCTTCAATACCATTGCCATTCATGTTAATATATGATTGTGAATGCTTGTAACCGGTAACTGCATTAACCATTTCTGCAGGAATACCCAGATCAATACCAAAACCATTTCTGAAAGAAGCGCCTGAAGCAACTGGTTCAAAACTAGCTACCATGTCAACGGCATTGTTTTTTGAATTAGATACGATCATATAATTGTATTTAACTACCAGATCGTTCAGGTCATAGTCACCTTTGTAAGGCCATAGGTCTTCAAAAGCCAATGTGCCAAATACGCCTTTTGCAGGGAAGTAATTTGTATAAGCACGCGTTGGATCAGATGGAAATTCATCAAAAGTATCTGTAGTACCATCGCCATCGCTGTCTATAGGTGTTTTCACCACCTGTACATTTTCATTTGAGATGGCTTCCACAGGGTTGGAGCTTGCGTAAACCAGTACATCATTAAAATCATGGTCGCAACCTGCTTGTTGCCTGTTCATATCTTCAAAGCCAATGATATAAGTGTCTTTGTATTGCAGTAATACATTGTGTTTTTTTAATTTTGCATCTGTTTCAGGATTTAATTGTGCATCACTGAAATAGGCAGTAGTATAAGAAGTATTAATTTCCCTTCCATTCCAACCATTGGCAAATACAACCAAGCCAATAGTGGTTCCTGCTTTAAATCTGCCAATTTTAACCTTGTCACCTGTACGCAGATCGCCGCCACTGCCGGGCATGCTGCAATTGGGGAATACATAGTTGATTTCAGTAATATCAGCAAGTGTTTTTGGGCTGCTGCCTGTTGGGTAGGAGTAATAACCTAGGGTATTCATGTATCCTGCGCCTTCATATACGAATGTGAGCCAAACGTCTGATTCTTGAAGTACAACGATATTAGTATTGGTACTAGATGCCACATATTCCGGGCTTTTAGCAGCCACATTGGTTCTTTCAGGTAAAGAAGCATTGATACTCGCCAGCATTTCAGCTGAAATAATGTCTCCTTTTGCTTCTAAGTACCCTGGTCTTCCCTGGCTGTTATAAACACCTAAATTGTTGAATTTGGTACTTGTTTTTACACCATTGATATCATTGGCTCTAACCGTGCTATTCCTTCTTTCATTTTGGTAGGAAATGGTTTTTTGAATGATCATCAGATCTTCATTATTGGCCATTAGAGAACTGGCTATATTTTGTGACCTGCCTTCAGCGCCACCGATAGTTACCTGTATATTATTGGAGTTTGCGGCAACTTTTGCATATCGCATCAAACCTATGTAGGCAGCATCCAAAACCAGTGTATCTGTGTATCCAGGTACTGAAATTGATGCATTAAATGCGCCTGAAGCATCTGTTGTTCCCTTCCACACTAAATTACCCAGTTTACCATCTGTTCCCAAAGTGTAAACGTTCATAGGAACATTGGGCATAGGGGTATTGTTATTAGTAAGCGTGTTAATGGTTATCTGTATGTTTTTGCTGGTTGCATAAGTAAACCCATCTGGTGCAATCTTATTGGCAGCAGCAGGACCGGCAACATTCGTATTGGTTGGCGTGGAGGTGGTATCTAGTTTTTTTGAACAGGACGCTACCAACAATAAGGAGAAAATAGCGGTTAGTGATAGTAAATTTTTCATGTAAAGCGGTTTTTTTATTTATTGATGTAAAATTGTGATTATATCATGCTGTAAATTTTTGCTTTCTGCAAAAGGCTTTATAAATTCTTCGAAAGTGATTTTAAAGCAGATGTAAGGAATCAGAGGAGGTTATTTAACCATATAATCTGATCAGGAATTATCTTCTTACAGTTAAATAACCTATTAGAAAAGGGCTTTTATTCCATTTGAAATAGCAATTTATAATATATTTTTTATATATGTAATCGCTAATATGTTCATTTCAAACTTTTCCGTAACTCGGATGTTTATTGATTAATTCTAAGATACTTTTGTCATCGAAAAGAAACGGGTATGTACACGATCAGTATAAAATTTGAAGAAAAAGGGCTAGCCCCGATTAGGTTAGAAAATATTGCAGATGACCAGAGTTTGCTGGAAGTATGTCTTGACAATGGTATAGAACTACACCATAATTGTGGAGCCGTTTGTGCATGTAGTACCTGTCATTTATACGTAGAAAGCGGTATGGATCTTTTGGAAGAATTGAGTGACAGGGAAGAAGATTTTATAGACCGGGCAGTAAATCCAAGAATCAATTCCAGATTGGGCTGTCAGTGTATCCTGCAAGCAGGGTCGGGTGAAGTTGCTATCAC
>CALRUV010000039.1:0-19052 GCA_943371455.1 Chitinophaga pinensis
CAGCAGAAGCAACTGGAACAGGTCAGTAGCAGAACTCAGTATTGGTGCGGATTACAAAGAGGCCTTAACGGAGCCTGGCGGCTGGAATATTGGTGCCACCGGCTTTGGAGAGATCCTGCCTTACCATGATAATAAGATCAGTTTAGATAAAACGAGAAAAGATAAATGGGGTTTGCCCATTCTTTCAATGGATTGTGAGTTGAAAGAAAATGAAATGAAGATGCGCAAAGCTATTGTGGAAGACCTTAAAAATATGTTTGAAGCTGCAGGTGTAAAAGATGTAAAAACCAGAGACACCGGTCATGCCATCGGACACGGCATCCACGAAATGGGCACAGCCAGAATGGGTAAGGATCCCAAGACATCGGTATTGAATGGCAATAACCAGGTATGGGATGCGAAGAATGTTTTTGTAACCGATGGCGCCTGCATGACGTCTTCCGCCTGTCAAAACCCATCACTCACCTACATGGCACTCACAGCAAGGGCTGCAAGCTTTGCAGTGGAAGCTTTGAAGAAAGGAGAGATATAGAAGAGTTAAAAATTAATAGTTAAAAGTTAAAAGTTTGTAGTTAGTTGGATTGAAAACTTTACACTTTTAACTATTAACTTCTACTTCAGTCCCCTTCATTCTAACTAATAAAACCTTTAATTGATTCTCGTGAAAGCCAAAAATGATATAGATGTCAAAAATAGTTGGTAAAAACATGTAGAACTCAATACTGTAAAGGGTTTTGAAGAAATTAATTGAAAGTCGGTTTAATTAACTTCTTTCTTTTTATGAATAGGCCTAAAAATACCCACTTGGTTCTTGGTTTTTTAATTAAAACGCTGCAATTGTGTTATGTCAACTCATCGAGATGTTAATGAAAAGAAACACGATCCCTGTTTTCGTAGTTCGGTATTTTTTTGGCAAGTATCAGAGCATATAGCCATTTAAAATGCTTTGATTGCCAGCATCAGCCCTTTTTTAATTCATGATAATTGTTAGCGCAGAAGTAGATTTTTATTTATATTTTCAATCATTGTTTGCAGGTCCTATTAATTAGAAAAGAAAAGCAGCCATTATGAAAAAACTATTTCTTATGGGCGTAAGTACATTGCTCTCCATGCTTGTATTTGCACAACCAGATTTTACAGCCAAAGCCAAAGCTTTGTTGGCTAAGATGACACTTGATGAAAAGATTGGTCAGTTAAACCTGATCATCCCGGGAGATGCGCCGGTAACGGGTTCTGTGGTTAGTTATAATGTGGAAGAAAAAATTAAAAATGGACAGGTAGGAGGTATGTTTGGTATCACCACACCTGAAAAAATTCGCAAAGCACAAGACCTAGCTGTTAAAAATTCACGCCTTCATATACCTATGATTTTTGGTTTGGATGTGATTCATGGACACAAAACTATTTTCCCCATTCCATTGGGATTATCTGCCTCCTGGGATATGGGATTGATTGAACAATCGGCCAGGATAGCAGCAAAAGAAGCATCTGCCGATGGATTGAACTGGGCATTTTCTCCCATGGTTGATATTGCACGCGATGCCCGCTGGGGAAGGATCTCAGAGGGTTCTGGTGAAGATCCTTTTTTAGGTGGTGAAATTGCCAAAGCCATGGTAAGGGGTTACCAGGGTACCGATCTTTCAAAGAACAATACCATCATGGCTTGTGTAAAACATTTTGCTTTATACGGTGCCTCTGAAGCAGGAAGGGAATACAATACAGTTGATATGAGTAAGATCAGAATGTATGAATATTACCTGCCTCCTTACAAAGCAGCTATTGATGCGGGTGCAGCAAGTATTATGAGTTCATTTAATGAAATTGATGGGGTACCTGCTACAGGTAATAAATGGTTGCTCACTGATTTGTTGCGGAAAGAATGGGGCTTTAAAGGCTTTGTGGTGTCCGATTATACCTCACTCAATGAAATGATTAATCACGGAGTAGGCGATCTGCAATCCTTATCTGCGCAATCGCTGAAAGCAGGACTGGACATGGATATGGTAGGAGAGGGCTTATTAAATACTTTGGCAAAATCTGTGAAGGAAGGAAAGGTTTCTGTTGCAGATATCGACAAAGCCTGTTTAAGGATCTTAGAAGCCAAATACAAACTAGGTCTATTTGATGATCCCTATCGTTATATTGATGAAACCCGCCCGGCTAAAGATATTCTTACCGCAGAGAACAGACTGGCTGCCAGAAATATTGCTGCGCATAGTATGGTTTTATTAAAAAATCAGGGACAGGTATTGCCCCTTAAAAAATCAGGTACCATTGCATTAGTAGGTCCATTAGCAGATAACAAAAGAAATATGCTGGGTACCTGGGTAGTAGCAGGTGATTGGAAACAATCGGTAAGTGTGCTGGAAGGAATTAAAAATGTTGCAGGGAATACGGTTAATATAATCACAGCCAAGGGAGCCAATATTACAGATGATACAGCAATGTTCCTGAAACGAGTGAATGCATTAGGTGTTGAAGCCGAAATTGATGCTAAGTCGCCCGCTGAAATGATCAACGAAGCAGTTGCTGCCGCTAATAAAGCTGATGTGGTAGTTGCCGTTGTGGGTGAATCTTCTAATATGTCAGGAGAAGCTTCCAGCAGGGCTGATATCAGTATCCCTGCCAGTCAGCAAGCATTATTGAAAGCCCTCTCAAAAACAGGAAAGCCTTTAGTCATCGTCTTGTTCAATGGAAGACCCTTAACGCTTGTTTGGGAAAACGAACATGCATCTGCGATATTAGACGCATGGGCGCCTGGAACGGAAGCGGGTAATGCCATTGCGGATGTTTTATTCGGCAATTACAATCCATCCGGAAAGATCACCGCTACCTTCCCCAGATCTGTTGGTCAGATTCCTATTTATTATAACCATAAAAATACAGGCCGTCCTTTTGATGGTACCGGGTTCCCCAAATTCAAATCCAATTACCTTGACGAATCAAATGATCCATTGTATCCTTTTGGTTATGGATTGAGCTATACTAAGTTTGGTTATAGTCCTGTTTTATTGAGTAAGTCTAATTTAAAAGGAAATGAAAAACTTACTGCAACAGTTACCCTAACCAATGAAGGAAAATTTGCCGGAGAAGAAGTGGTGCAATTGTATATTACAGATCCTGTTGCCAGTGTTACAAGATCAGTTAAAGACCTCAAGGGTTTTCAAAAGATTTTTTTGCAGCCCGGCGAATCAAAGGATATCAGTTTTCAAATTACACCGGAGCAGTTATCTTTTTATAACAGCGACCTGAAAAAAGTTTGGGAGTCTGGGAAATTCATTGTGCATATCGGTACCAATTCATCGCAATTGCAGTCGGCAGAATTGGTTTGGAATAAATAAGGACGATTTTTTTGCCACTGATTACACAGATTTTCACAGATTTTTCTGTGTTAATCTGAGTAATCTGTGGCAACTTTTTTTAATAAGCACCGATAGAATCTAACACCGTAACTTTTTTCCAAAGTTGTTTGCAAGTATCCACAAATACTAAGTGAATAGGGTCTACCTGATAAGCATCCTGTGCTTCTTTATTAGGGAAGATAGCTAACCAGGAAAACTGATAAGAAGTATCTATCACATCTCTGTTGGTAGAAGCCGGGATACCAATATGAAATTGTTGGATAGACGGAACCTTACTCAATGCCTGTAAGCCTTTCAGCAAAGCCTCATGGTTCTCTTGCTTTGAAGGATCTTCTAACCAGAAATAAACATGGTGAATAAATTGGGATTGTGTTAGCATATGAATTGATTTTTAGTTTATTTTTTTTTGCCACAGACCTGCCTGCCGGCAGGCAGGTTACACAGATTAACCCAGATTTTAATCTATTTTCTGTGAAATCTGTGTAATCTGTGGCCTTTTATGGCAATGCAAACGCTATATAACTATCTCCGGAAACCTTTCCTAACTTCCCACCCCCACAAGCAATCACCACAAATTGTTTTCCTTTTGTCTCATACACAGATGGGGTAGCAAATCCTGCAGCCGGCAATTCATATTCCCATAATAATTGTCCTGTTCTTTTATTGAAAGCCCTGAACATTTTGTCACTGGTAGCAGCAATGAATAATAGTCCGCCAGCTGTTACCACAGACCCACCATAATTCTCTGTACCTGAATGAATGCCTTTTGCTTTTAATTCAGGGTAATCGCCTAAGGTCTTTTTCCAAACTAGTTTCCCTGTTTGCAGATTGATGGCGTTTAAAGTACCCCATGGCGTATCAATGGCAGGATAGCCTTCTTTTGTAAGGAATTTATTATAGCCTGTTCCTGAATAGGGTAATTGTAAATAAGGGTCAACAGGTTTAGTTGGTCTTATAAAAGGTAATGCCTTTTTCGATTTCAAATCCATTACGAATATTGCAATAGCTTCTTTTTCAGTGGCACTTAAATGTTTTAAAGCAGGCATCATTCTTCTACCTGTTACAATTAAGGATGTGAAGGAATCGGTTGTATACTTTTTATGGATATTTTCTATGGAAGGAATATTTCCCGAGCCTTTTAAATTAGCTCCATGACAATTCATACAATTGGTTTGGTATAATCTTTTGCATGCCTCCTCATTATTTTCTTTGCTAGGCTGTTTTGCTGAAACATCCACCATGGTTAAGATCCAGGGCATTTCGCTGGCATTTACATACAACAATCCTGTTGTAGGATCAAATGAAGGTCCGCCCCATTCTGCGCCACCATCATATCCTGGAAAAATCATCGTTCCCTGTTTAGAAGGTGGCCGAAACATTTGATCGTGTTGCGTTGCTGCCCATTTTTGTTTGATCTCCAGGTAAGAGGAATCTGGTATAACATGGTTCAGGTCTTCTTCTCTAAATTGTTGTCGTACAAATGGCAGAGGCAAGCTGGGTATGGGTTGTGTAGGCCAAGGCTTTTCGCCTATTAAGTCAGATTCCGTTGGTATAGGCAATTCTTGAATTGGATAAATAGGTTTGCCGGTATGTCTATCCAATAAAAAAATAAATCCTGATTTGGTTACCTGAGCTACTGCTTCTATTTTTTTACCCTCTTTTGTAATATTCACTACCACGGGTGCGGTGGGCAGATCCCTGTCCCAGATATCATGGTGCACTGTTTGAAAATGCCATTTACGTTTACCGGTAGCAGCATCCAGCGCAAGTACAGAATTGGCAAAGAGATTTTGTCCTAAGCGTTTGCCACCATAAAAATCATAAGAGGCAGAACCGATGGGGGCAAATACAATGCCTTTTTCTTCATCCATACTAAATCCCGACCAGGCATTGGCACCACCGATATGTTGGTAAGCTTCTTTGTCTTCCCAGCTTTCATAGCTTTCTTCACCAGGATGGGGTATGGTATGAAAGATCCATCTGAGTTTTCCGCTATGCACATCATAAGCCCTGATATGGCCTGGAGCTGCTGCAGCACCTTCATCTACCCTTGTGCCAATGATGATCAGGTCTTTATAAATAATTCCGGGAGTAGTGGATGCTACATAAGATTCGCGTACATCTTTTCCTAGATCATTATGCAAATCGAGTTTGCCATTTTCTGCAAAAGTCTTGATGGGTAAGCCTGTCAGCGCATCAATGCAGTACAGATTTGAGCCTGCTGCATAGAATATTCTGGCATCTTTTCCCTTATCACTAAAATAGGTTACACCTCTGCAAACATTCATGGAAAAATACCCTGATCCCTGAACGCTTTTATTGGTATCGAGGGGATTGAATACCCATTTTTGCTTACCTGTGGCCGCATCCAGTGCAAACAATTTTAATTTGGGAGAAACACCATACAATATTCCATCCACCATGATGGGATTTACCTGTATCTGTGTTTTTGCATCTGCATCACCTGTATGAAACTCCCATGCAGGTTGAAGCATTGTTACATTCGAAGTATCTATTTCTTGTAAGGATGAATAATGCGTAGCCTGCTTATTGCCTCCATAAACTTTCCATTCAGCATCCGCATGCTTTTCTTTGCAAGCACTCAATGCCAGCAAGCAAAAACAAACTGAAATAATTGGTATGGTTTTCTGCATAAAATTATTCTCTGTGTAACTCTGTTGCTCTGTATCTCTGTGTTGAAAAAATTATAAGTTATTTTTCAACACAGAGATACAGAGAAAATAAAGCGTTCCACAGAGAGAGCGTTATTATTCAAGAATTCGTTCAATGATCTTGCCTGAGGCCTTATTTTTAAGGATCAGTTTTTTGGCACCGTAATGCGTCATTTCTTCTTTCACCAAATAGTGTTCCGCATCAAATTCAACCAAATGACTTTCCTTAGTTAAGCCTGTTTTGCCTCTCCAAATATCTAATTTAACCGGCTCCCAGATTTTGGTCTTGGCAGAACGGTAAGCAGCATCCAATATAGCATTCACCACATAGCCATCATAAAAAGTTTCCTTCGGAGCTTCGCCTTTTTCCATGGCATTGAACATATCCATGAACATATGGTTATAGCCCAGTTCATTCAATTCATCCCCAACCGGAAATAGCCAGCCACTATTGCTTTCAGCCTTTTCTGCTATATAATCGCCACCCTTGCCTGTGGTGAACATATCAAAGCCCGTTCTTAAAAAACTGTTGATCCAGATAGTGCCTTCGGTTCCCATCACTTCATCACGTAGGTCTAATCCACCGCGAAAGGTCCAGCTAACTTCAAATTGACCGATGGCACCATTCTCATATTTCACCAAGCCGATCGCATGGTCTTCTGCATCGATGGGTTTTACTTGTGTATCGGACCAGCACATCACTTCAATGGGCTTGATGTCTTTACCAATATAGGATCTGGTAATTTCCACACAATGGCATCCAAGATCGAGGATACAGCCGCCACCTGCCTGCTCTATATCCCAGAACCAATCACTATGTGGGCCAGGATGCGTTTCACGCGATTTAGCCCATAAGATCCTGCCTAGTGCACCTTCTTTCACACTTTGACTGGCTTTGATAAACTTGGGTGTATACACAAGGTCTTCCAGGTAACCATTAAAAATACCGGCTTCTTCAACTGCGATCAGCATCCGTTTAGCTTCTTCCGCATTTCTGCCGAGGGGCTTTGTGGTCATGACTGCTTTTTTATGTTTGCAGCAAAGCATCACAGCCGCTTCATGCAGGTTATTCGGTAATGCAATACAAACAATATCCACTTCAGGATTAGCAATCGCTTCTTCCATGTTGATGGTCCATTGGGTGCAACCATAATCTTGCGCAAATTTTTTGGCACTTTCTTCTCTCCGGGAATAGATACTGATTACTTTATCTCTGCTTCTATAACCCTGTAAGGAATCTGCATAAAACCGGCCAATAAATCCGGAACCGAGCATGGCAATTTTTTTCATGTGACATGTATTTGAATGAATAGATATTTTTTAAAATTAAGTTGCCATTGAAGAAAATTAGGCATCAGATCTTCTTATGTATTCAATGCTTTCTTCTCTCTAAAGAACAAAATAAAATAGACCAAAACGCCTAATGCAATATAGGCTGGTACATACCAGATATTTTGCCAGTTATGTGTTTCGGCTGTTAGTTTATTCTGGTCAACAATATAGCCCGAAAACCAGGTTCCGATAAACATACCTACGCCATAAGTGGCAAAAGTGAATAAGCCCTGTGCTGCATTTTTTATTTTTTCGCCCGCTTTCTTTTCTGTGTACATATAACCCGTTACAAAGAAGAAATCATAACAAATTCCGTGCAGAATAATTCCGGCATATAACATCCAGCTAAGGGTTTCGGTATTACCATAAGCGAAACAGATATAGCGAAGTATCCAGGCCGTCATACCCATTAACAGCATTTTTTTAACGCCTATTCTATTGAATAGAAAAGGAATAGCAAGGATAAAAACTGCTTCCGATACCTGCCCCAATGTCATTTTACCGGCTGCATTTTCAAAATGTATTTCATTCAGAAAAGGATTGGCAAAACCGTAGTAAAAAGAAAGTGGAATGCAAACCAGGATGGCTGCAATAAAGAATACGAGATAGGGTTTTTCTTTTAATAATACCAGTGCATCAGTACCAAATGCCTTGGATGCATCAGTACTTTGTGCTTTGGGTGGGGTATTGGGCAATACAAAACTCAATAAACCTAAACCAGCAGAAACAGCCGCAGCCATATAAAATGTGGAAGATGTTTTTTCAATCCCCAATTTTCCAATCAGCAATCCGGCCGCGATCCAGCCCAGTGTTCCAAATACCCTGATCCAGGGAAATTGCTTACCGGGGTCGGTCATTTGAGAAAAAGCCACACTATTACTTAAAGCAATGGTGGGCATATACAGTAAAGAGTAAACAAGGATTACCCAGTAAAAGGTATTGCTATGTTCAATTTGTGTGGCTAGGTATAATAATAGGGCCCCCACCAAATGCAATACGCCCATAATGGATTGAGCTGCAAAAAATCGGTCGGCAATCAGGCCCACAAAAAATGGCGAGATCATGGTTGCAATGGCCAATGCACTGTAGGTAGCGCCAATCTCAATGCCACTTGCTTTCAGGTGTTCCACCATATAGGTTCCCATTGTTACATACCAGGCTCCCCAAATAAAATACTGCATAAACATCATGGTGGCGAGCAGGCTTCCGGTTTTTGCTTTCATAAGGTAATGACTTTATGGTTTTCTTTTGTTAGATTTAGCCCTAGAATGGCAAGGGATGAATGTAAGAATAATTAATAATGTATAGATAGGATTCGGTAATTATTTATCCATATACATTTTGATTGATAGCCTAAATGCAAGCCATTTAGATAAGCAAAGCACAAAAAGTAAAATATTTACACAAACCGAAAATAACCATATGAAAAAATTAAACCTGTTTATCGTATTCTGCGTTTCTGCATTTTTAATGATGTCATTTATTGCCAGTAAAAAAAATCCACGTATTCTGGTCTATTCAAAAACAAGGGGTTTTCATCATGCATCTATACCTGCCGGCGTAGCAGCTATTCAGAAATTAGGCGCTGAAAATGGGTTTGCTGTAGACACTACCACTGATTCTTCTTTTTGTACGCCTAAAAATTTGAAGAAATATGCAGCTGTAGTTTTTATGAGTACTACCGGAAACATTTTAAATGATGAGCAGCAAGGCTATTTTGAAAAATATATTCAATCAGGTAAAGGTTTTGTTGGTATACATGCCGCAACAGATACGGAATATGATTGGCCATGGTACAATAAATTGGTGGGTGCTTATTTTAAAAGTCACCCTAAACAGCAGGATGCTGTATTAAATATTGTAGACCCCAATCATATCGCTACCAAACACCTTCCTGCAAAATGGAAGCGTTATGATGAATGGTATAATTTTAAAAATATACAGGATGACTTACACATTCTAATCACCATTGATGAGAAGAGTTATACTGGTGGAATCAATGGTGACGTGCATCCCATGTCATGGTACCATGATTTTGATGGTGGCCGTTCATTTTATACAGAATTTGGTCATACCAATGAATCTTTCGCTGATCCTATGTTTTTGCAACATTTATTAGGCGGAATTCAGTATGCGATGAAAAAATAATTGTAGCAAATAAATAGTAAAATGAAATTTATTAGTGTAAGATTAACTGGCTACCTGTTTGTTTTTTATTCGTTTTTTTTTACTACTTGTTTTTTGTCCGACAAGCCTGTTGCATTAACTAATATTGATAGTGCGGATAACTGGGCTATGTTAGATTTTATCAAAGCTGATAGTGTGAATCCTGTGTTGATTCCCGGCACTGCATTGTTTAAAGACCCCATCACAAAAATACAAATTGCCTGGGAAGAGAAAGATGTGTTTAACCCAGCAATTGTTGTTAAGGGCGATTCTATTTATATGCTTTATCGGGCACAAGATAAAGTGGGTTTGCCTGGTGGTACATCCCGAATAGGATTGGCTGTAAGCGCCGATGGACTTCATTTTACAAAGTACCCAACCCCTGTATTTTATCCGGATAATGATGATTATAAAATATTTGAATGGCAAGGAGGTTGCGAGGATCCGCGGATTGTAGAAAATGAAATGGGGGAATATTTTATGACCTACACTTCTTATGATGGTAAAATTGCCCGTCTATTGGTTGCCAGTTCTAAAGATTTGATTCATTGGACAAAACATGGTTCTGTATTTGCAGACGCTTACAAAGGGAAATATTTAAATAAGTGGTCTAAGTCGGGCAGTATTGTTTCTACTTATCAGAACGGAAAAATAATCGCTACAAAACTCAATGGTAAGTATTGGATGTATTGGGGCGATAAGTTTATATGGGCTGCTAATTCGGATGACCTGATTCATTGGACACCAGTTGAAATGGACAAGTCAGAAAAACCTCCCATCGAATTAAAAGGCGAGGCATTGAATATGCCAGATTTAACCATTGTTGTAGGTACCCGAAATAAAAAATTTGATAGCGATCTGGTAGAACCCGGCCCACCAGCTATGCTTACAAAAGATGGTATTTTATTAATGTATAATAGTAGAAACATACCATCTATAGGAGACGCTACACTTGCAGAAGGCACTTATGCTGCCGGACAGGTTTTGATCGATAGAAATAATCCCACCAAACTGTTGAAACGATTAGACAATTATTTTTTACATCCCGATAAGCCTTATGAAATATCAGGTCAGGTAAATCGGGTTTGTTTTATTGAAGGATTGGCACAGTTTAAAAGTAAATGGTTCCTGTACTATGGTACTGCTGATTCTAAAATAGCGGTGGCGGTGAGGGGGAATTAAGGGGGGAGCAATCAAGATTTAAAATGATTTTTTATCTCTCTCAAAACAAATTCCATGTCTTGAAAGATCCATTTGTTTTCAAATCTAATAATATTCAAGTTTAATGATGTTAAGAATTGTGATCGTATGTTGTCTTTTCTGATACCTTCCTCACAAAAATGGTAAGCACCATCTAGTTCTATAACTATTTTTTCACTAGGGCAATAGAAATCAACAATATACCTTCCAATACTATGTTGTCTCCTGAATTTTCTGCCTTCAAGCTGACTATTTTTTAAGTAGTTCCATAAAGTAGCTTCTGCAGAAGTGCCGTAATTGCGAAGTTGTTTTCGAAAGTTTAATAATTCCTTTCTATTATGAATTTTCGGCTTTTTCATTTCCGAAAATAAATGCTGATATTTTTTAATTTCTTTTTTTGTGTAAGAATAAATACGCAGTATTTATTCTTACACAATTTTCCCCTCCTATCGAAGATAGGAGGGGTGTCCAAGCAAAGCGAAGGACGGGGTGGTAAGTACAAGATTTTATAAATTTGAAAAGTAAAAAAAACCTTGTATCACCACCCCTGATTATTGCTTTGCAATAATCGTACTCTCCTTTTTAAGGAGGGGAAAATTTGATTAAAATTATATTTTGTCCAAAGCCTTCAAAATATCCCCCAAAATATCCTCCCTATGTTCCAACCCCACACTGATCCTAATCAGGCCGGGGGTGATGTTTACGGCTTGTCTTTCTGCTTCTGTTAATTTTGCGTGTGTTGTACTGGCTGGATGTGAGGCTATACTTCTTGTATCACCAAGATTTGCAGTAAGTGAAAGCATTTTCAAGTTATCCAAAAATTCTCTGCCTGCTTCCAGTCCACCTTTTAATTCAAAGCAAACAATGCCACCACCATTCTTCATTTGTTTGATGGCTATAGAATGATGTGGATGACTTTTTAAAAATGGATATCTTAATGAAGCGATTTTAGGATGTTGTTCAAGTTTTTCGGCCAGAAATAATGCATTGGATGCATGCCTTTCCATTCTAACATCCAAAGTTTCCAAGCTCTTGCTCAATACCCATGCGTTAAAAGGGGATAAGGCCGGACCAGTGCTTCTGCAAAATAAATAGATTTCTTTGATCAGTTCTTTTTTACCAACAATCACACCACCCAAAACCCTTCCTTGTCCATCTAGCCATTTAGTGGCGGAATGAACTACTAAATCAGCTCCAAACTCAATCGGCTGTTGATTAACGGGTGTGGCAAAGCAATTATCTACATTCAGGATGATCTTATGTTTTTTGGCAATCCTTCCAATCATTTCCAGATCTAATATGTCTAAACCCGGATTAGTGGGTGTTTCGAGATAAATCATCTTGGTATTGGGCCTGATTGCTGCTTCCCATTCCTTTTCTGTTGCATTGGCACTTAAGTAACTGTAATCAATACCAAATTTGGGCAGGTATTTCGCAATTACGGTATGTGTACTTCCAAAAATGGCATTGCAGGAAAGCAAGTGATCGCCTTGTTTTAATAATGCCATAAAAGAGCCAAAAACCGCACTCATGCCGGATGCTGTGGCATAGCCCGCTTCAGCTCCTTCTAATGAAACCATCTTATCAATGAATTCCTGTACACCTGGATTACTGAATCTGCTGTAAATATTGTCATCCGATTCATCTGCAAAAGCAGCACGCATATCTTCCGCATTATCGAAACAAAAACTGCTGGTTAGGAACATAGGTGTTGAATGTTCCATTTCGTTGGTGCGTTCTGTTTGTATGCGGATGGCGTTGGTCTGTTGGTGTTCTGATGACATAAGAAGTAGTTTGATGTTCAATACGAAGGGCAAAAATCCGATTTTATTTCTATATCTATTCATGAAAGTCGGAAATGAGCAAAGCGAATGCTTATTAATATGATTTAATGGAGGAAATCTTTTGATTATTGCGGAAGTTTATGTGTTTTGAACCTTGCTTACCTTTATTTTGCAAAGATTCGATTAGACAACTATGCAGATGTATGCTTACGATAAGGAATTTACATTAGAGAGCGGACTTAGTCTGCCTTCCCTGCAAATTGCCTACACTACTTATGGTACTTTGAATGCACAAAAAGACAATGTGATTTGGGTTTGCCATGCATTGACTGCAAATTCAGATCCTGCCGATTGGTGGAAGGGCTTAGTGGGAGAAAATTATCTGATTGATCCATCTAAATATTTTATTGTAGGCGCAAATATGCCTGGATCATGTTATGGATCTACCGGTCCACTAAGTTTGAATCCACTAACTGATAAACCTTATTATGCACAATTTCCACAAGTAACCATTCGTGATATGGTGAATGCTTTTATTCTCTTAAGAAAGTATCTGGGAATTGAAAAGATAAAATTACTCATGGGTGGAAGTATGGGTGGCTACCAGGTATTGGAATGGGCAGTGATGGAAAAAGAAGTGATTGAAAAATTATTCCTGATTGCCACTTCACCTTCTGAAAGTGCCTGGGGTGTTGCGGTTCACACGGCACAACGTTTGGCCATTGAAGCAGATAGTACCTGGAAAGATGCCGCTTCAGATGCAGGAGCCAAAGGATTGAAAGCAGCACGAGCTATCGGCATGCTTACTTATCGCAATTACAATACTTTTCAGGAAAAGCAAACAGATCCTGATCCGGAAAAGATAGATGATTTTAAAGCTTCTTCCTATTTGAATTACCAGGGAGATAAATTGGTGAAACGTTTCAATGCTTTCAGTTATTGGCTTTTAACCAAAGCAATGGACAGTCACCATTTAGGTCGCGGACGAGGAGGAGACCTGATCAAAGTTTTGCAATCTATTCACCAACCTACACTCATTATCGGTATCAGATCAGATATCCTTTGTCCTTTGGATGAACAACGTTTTATGTCTAACCATATTCCAAATGCAGCACTCATTGAAATTGACTCTGCATTCGGACATGATGGATTCATCATTGAAACTATTCAGATCACTACCCATCTGCAACCATTTATAGCGGATTAATTTGGGTGGTAGATCCTTTCTGCATTTTTATAAACTTCCGCTTTGTTCAATGTCATTTTTTTAGTTTGCTGATGCGTATACATTTCCATCTGATCCGTATAATGCGGTGAATTGGGTTTGCTGGAAGCACCGTATGTATTCATCGATTCAATGATGGGGCCATCTTTTGTAAACCGAACCAGCTCTACATAAGCATCACCCTGGTTGCCTTTTAACATGCCATTCTTGTAAGGAACGGAATACATGGGGGCCAGTACATCAGGCAATCCCGGTAATGGAATTTCCTTATCACCTCTAACAAGCTTCTGCATTTCACCCAGCTGTACATTGGTTCTCCCAAAATCTGTCATTAACCTTTCACGTACTTCGTTCAGTAATTGAACCGATAAAACAGTGGTAAGCTTTTCTGTTTTCATATAAGTACCTCTGTTTTTAGTGATAGTTGTATAAACCATTAGAAAAGTACCAGCACCCACACTTTCTGCGTTGCCAATTTTATCCCAAGTTTTCAAGGAAATAATCAAATCAGCTATAGCGGGGTAATCAAACTGATTTAATAGGAAGAGTGAATCGATATCGGTAGGAAAGGCAAATTTGGTTGGAAACTGTCTGTCGAATTTTATCTTTTTAAATTCATCATAGGATAAAGTTGGATAATTCGCAACCAATTCTTCAAAACGCCTGCTACGGTTGTTTTCCAGGGTTTCATAACCCATAGTGATGTCTTTGATCACCGGATTTTCAGGACCTTCTGTTGAATGGAAAGGAGAGTGGTTGGTATTGAAAACATAGCCGCTCTTAGGTTGTAATACCTGTGGCAGATCTTTTAGGGGATGTAAGGCTGTCCATAATGTGGCACTGGTATTACCCGGTAAGGTTGTTTTCCACTTATATTTTGAATCACGAAGAGGGATACGACCATTACTCAAATAATAAATGGTATCATACCTGTCTGCATATACCAGGTTATACCCCGGGATGGCTAGCATTTCCAGCGCAGATTTGAATTCTGTAAAATTCTTAGCTTTGTTAAAGCGATACCATTGTTCCAGTCCCCTGATATCCATCTGTGCCGGCATCCGAATGGAAAAAGTGCCTCTCTCAGTTATCAGTGTTGGTCCGTATTTACTCCAGTAAACTTTCTTATTAATGTTGATCCTGATGCCCGATACTTTTACATTTAGTTTTGCATTTTTTTCTTCCAGTGTTTCCCAGATACCATCAAATTTGTATTGCAGTTTATTGGCGGGGTTGATCTCTAATTGATAAATATCCAGTTTGTCGGGATTGTTCACCGTATGTGCCCAGCCCAGGTATTCATTGGCACCATGAAGTATGCATGGTGCTCCGGGAAAATTAGCGCCTATTATATTCCATCCTTCCTCACTGCATAAATGTGCTTCATAAAAAGCTACGGGACCTTCCAAAGGCTGATGGGCATTGATATCCAGGTAAACCTGGCCATCTTTTGTTTTTTGACTGTTGAATGCAAATGCATTGCTGCCTGCCGTTTTAAAGGATTCAATCAAAGGTACTTTTCCTCCAAATATGGATGATAAAGCACCATCAGCACCCGATAAAACACAAAGTTGCAAAACAGAATACTGGATCATATCCTTAGGTGTAACCGGAAAGGCTTTTTTCAATAAAACTTCTTCTGGATGCTTGGCCGCATAAGCATTGATACCGGCACAATAACCCTCCAGTAATCTTTTAAAGGCTGGACTCAGATCGGATTCATATTTTTCCTCAACCAGTTCAGGAATTCTTAAGAGATGAATGATATAATCGATCTGTGCGCCTTCTTTTCCCTTGTATGCAGCTAACATGGCTTTACCTGCCATCAGGGATTGCTGAATGGTGGCAAAATCATCTTCCGATGCTGCCCATGCTAAGCCGTAGGCCACTTCCGGATCGGTTTTGCCAAAAATATGCGGCACCCCATACTTATCCCTAACGATATCTATTTTAGATGCATCAAATTGAGCAAAGGATAGGGTAAGGGATAAAATAGAACAGGCTAACAAAAGCAAGGATCGAAACATGTTTATTATTTTAAAATCTCAACAAATCTAATGAGAATATGTTCTTAAGGTAGAATAAGTGTTTAAATTTGATTATAGGTCTATAAATCTAAAAAAACATCTCAAAACACCAGTAAACAAACTCAAAACCCAAAACTCAAAATCCAAAACGCTCATGGGCATCTGGAAACAAATCTCCGAATATCTATACCTCAAAAAGCGCGACCCGAATGAGGAGAGAACCCAATGGATGAAGTATATGCATGGCATGAACAGGATCTCTTTGATCATGTTCTTAGTTGCTGTGCTGATCATCATCTTCAAATTGGTTGTCCTTCCATTGATCAGAAAATGATACGGATGAAAAGGTATTTGCTTTTTACAACCATGCTATTCATGGTAGTTGTTGCTCTGGCACAACCCTGCGACAGTATCCGCTGGTCGGATCATTCCCTCAAATGGAAATATTTTAAAGCCAAGCCTGATGCCAGAAGTAATATGTCGGCACTCACTGAATCCCATATTTATTACGAGATCGCTTTATTGAATAAGCTGGCAAAGTTTACGATTAGTTGCAGTATGATTACCTGCAAATCCTGGGTGAAGAAAGAAAGAAACAAAGCTTTATTGCAGCATGAGCAAACGCATTTTGATATTGCTGAATACCATAAGCGGTTAATGGTGAAGGAAGTACTTGCACAGAAATTCAATACAGGGGATGTATTTGATAAAGTAAAACAAATAGGCAATAACATACTTCAGCAAAGAAAAGCAATGGAAGATGTATACGACCTAGAAACTTATCATTCCACTATTGAGAAAATGCAGAAAGCCTGGACCAGGAAACTACACAAGCTACTGAAGAAGACCAATGATTTTGAAAAAGAGAAATTTATTATACAACTTAACTGATAAGTGACAGTATACTTTCTGCTGCTTTAGCAGAAGCATGGCCTCCCGCAGCTAAAAGTGTTTTCAGATTTTGGTAATCTGTTTGTACTTCCGCTTTTCTTTTTTCGTCTGATAATAATTTTCGTAATTCTTGCACAAGGTTGGCAGTAGTAAGTTCATCCTGTATCAATTCTTTCACTACTTCCTTATCCATGATGAGGTTCACCAGGGAAATGAATTTTATTTTGATCAATCTTTTCGCGATCTGATAGCTGATAGCACTTCCTTTATAACAAACAATTTCAGGTACACCAAATAAAGCACTTTCTAAGGTTGCTGTACCACTGGTTACCAATGCACCACTGGCTTTCAGCAGCAGATCATAGGTTTGGTTATGTACAGAAGAAACATTTTGATAGGCAGATAGAAAGGGCTCGTAAAATGCTTTCTCTAATCCCGGCGCTTCTGCAACAACAAATACAAAGTCAGGAAAAGACTTCGCCACCTCTAACATGATTGGTAGTTTCTTCGCGATCTCTTGTTTGCGGCTACCGGGCAAGAGGGCAATGAGACTGGAGTTTGGAGTCTGGAGTCTGGAGTTAGATTCACTATCATCATTACCTACTCCAGACTGGAGACTCCAGACTTCTAACTGTTTCTCCTCAATCACTTCCACCAAAGGATGCCCCACATATTCCACATCCCAATTCCATTGATCGCGGTAATAATCTTTTTCAAAAGGGAGGATACAGAGCATTTTGTCGATACAAAGTTTCATCTTCTTTACACGATTGGCTTTCCATGCCCAAACCTGAGGCGATATATAGTACACTACTTTAAATCCTTTATCGTGTGCCCATTCAGCAATGCGTAAGTTGAAACCGGGATAATCGATCAAAACCAAAACATCGGGATGAAATGTTTCAATATCATTTTTGCAGAAACGGATGTTTTTCAGGATCACAGGTAAGTTGCGGATCACTTCTGCAAAACCCATGAAAGCCAGTTCGCGGTAATGCTTCACCAGTGTGGCTCCGCTCTGTTCCATCAGATCACCACCCCAACAACGTATCTGTGCACCAGTATCCATTAAGAGGATCTGCTTGATCAGGTTACTGCCGTGTAAGTCGCCACTGGCTTCTCCAGAAATGATGTAGTATTTCATACCCCCTTGCCCCCTGAAGGGGGAATTAGTTGAGGGTGTAATTTACCGTTTTCAGATGGGAAGCTCAAATGGCTTATTCAAAAATGAAAATTATTTTTTTGTGCTAACCACTAGATTATCAATGTATATGGATTCAAATACAATGATTTTTCAAGCATTATTTCTAAATAACTAAAAAAATAGTTTGAAAACTAAAAAATTAGTTTTACGTTTGATCAGTAAAAGAAAAATTCATGAAGCCATTAACAAAAGCAGAAGAACAGATCATGCAAAGTATCTGGAAACTGGAAAAAGCATTTTTGAAAGATATACTGGAAGCACAACCAGAGCCCAGGCCTCATTCCAATACGGTAGCAACCATTGTTAAAATTTTAGCTGATAAAGGATTTGTTGGAGTGAAACCTATTGGTCGTGTGCACCAGTATTACCCGGTAGTATCCAAAGAAGATTATTCCTCCAGTACCATTCGCACTTTGGTGGAAGGATATTTTGAAGGTTCTTTTAGCGATGCCGTTTCGTTCATGGTTAAAAAGAAAGATATCAGCATCAAAGAATTGGAATTATTGTTACAACAGATCAAACACACTAAAAAATAATGGCCATGTTAACCACTGCCTACTACTTCTTACAAGTGCTGCTCTGCAGCGCATTGATGATGGGATATTACTGGCTGGTATTGCGTAACAAAAGATTTCACCATTACAACCGGTTTTATTTACTGATGGTGGCCATCATTTCCTGGTTGGTGCCATTGATCAAGATCCAATGGGGACATACAGAAGCCATACAATTCCTGAATCTGGTGGCCGACAATAATTCGCAGATAGAAGTGATGATAGCAGAAAAGGGTTTCCGCTTTAGTTGGGATATCCTGGCTATTGGTTTGTATTTTTTAGTGGCTGCCATGCTTTTACTCAGCATGTTGCATGCTTTTTATAAACTCTATCATTTACTAAAAACACATTCCTGTAAAAATGTGGGCGATGTATTCATCGTACTCACACAGGCAAAGGGTACACCCTTCTCATTTTTGCGATATATTTTTTGGAATGAAGCAATAGATATCAGGAGCGAATCGGGTAAACAAATTTTACAACATGAACTCACACATGTACAGGAGAAACATACCTATGATAAACTCTTGATACAGCTGGTGTTGATTGCCGGTTGGTTCAATCCAATTTTCTGGTTGGTTAAAAAAGAGTTGGAAATGATTCATGAATTTATTGCAGACAGGAAAGCGGTAAAA
>CALRUV010000040.1:0-18677 GCA_943371455.1 Chitinophaga pinensis
ATTTGTGCGCTTGATTTCAGCGAAATTAGGCTGCCTACTAAAATGGTAAAAATAAAAAATACTTTTTTCATGCCTTTGATTTTAAATCAGGTAAAGTCATTCGGGAGAATGGTGTATCTGTTACAATAGGCTTACCTGAACACAACTGAATTGTTGCTTTGTAAAGTTGGCATAGTTAATTAGCCCAGGTATTACAGGCTTTTAGTAGATTCTTGTAAGTTTAACTGATTGATTTATTTTTGGGAACAAATGTTTAGAGGTCTATTACATTTTATCCATATACCAATTCAATTGTTTTTCAATTTTCTTTAACCTGAACAAATCAGTGATATTTTTTTGTAAGCGTATAAAAGCCGTTTCGCTTTTTACAACATAATCGTAGGCCTTATGGTGCATACAATTGATGGCCACATCAATTTTATCCTGTGCGGAGAGCATGATCACTGGTATGTCGTTATTGAATGCTTTTATCCTGTCTAATGTTTCAATACCATTGATAGCATGTTTGTCAACATCATTAAGGTAATAATCCAGGATGATGATATCCGGCATTTCATTCAATGCTTCAACACATAACTCGCCAGTAGCATAGGTTTTAATTTCAAAATCTGCATTCTGTTGAAATTCCAGTTCTAACAATTTTAGAAATAAAGCATCGTCATCTACTAGAAACAGTTTTAATTTTGGCTTATCATTCATGGATCTGTGTTTTAATTTGGTTGATTTCTTCAGTTAATTCCTGGCAAGCCTGATTACAAATATTTTCTAATTTACTAACCATTTCACCTATTTTTTCAGATTGGTCCTGGATACCTGCATATTCTTTTATCTTATGTGCCATTTTTTCAAATTCGTTACTAATGCCCATGATAAAAAATGAGGGGATTATTTTATGCACCGTATCGTGTAAAGATTCCCAGTTTTTATTCTCAAAATTTTCTTTCATGGAAAGGATCAATGGCGGCGTTTGTAACAGGTAAAGATTGATCATTTCCATCATCAGGAGTGGGTTTGATTTAGTTCGTTTATTCAGGTAACTAAGATCTATACACTTTCTGATTTTTGTAACAGATTCAGCATTACCTTTTTTTTCAGCACTGTCTGAATAGCCTGGTTTTTTGACTAATCCGATTATTTTATTGAATAATATTCTTTCATCTACTGGCTTTGCAATGTAGTCGTTCATACCCACTGCCCTGCATTTTGCCAGGTCAACAGTGGTTACATCTGCTGTTAAGGCAATGATGGGTATGGTTAATTTCATCTTGTTTCTGATATATTCTGTTGCTTCAAACCCATTCATTTCCGGCATTTGAAGATCCATCAGTATAATATCGTAAGTATTTTCCTGTAATTTTTCAATGGCGATTTTTCCATTACCTGCTATCTCTCTTTCAAAACCAAAATCATCTAACAGGGTTTTCATTAATAACTGGTTCAGCGCCATATCTTCTACAACCAGAACCTTTATATTTTTAATGTCGGTGTCCAATTCAAGCATGGTTATTTCGGATTCTGCCTCATCAGAGGTTTTTTTAAAATTAAGGATAAAGCTGAAACAGGAACCCTTGTCTAATTCACTTGTTACACTGATGGTACCACCCTGGGCTTCTACCAATTGTTTTACAATAGCCAGGCCCAGTCCGGTTCCTCCGTACAAGCGGGAAGTACCACTGGATGCCTGTTGAAAATTTTCAAATATTTTATCAATCTTTTCATCTGGAATACCTATGCCAGTGTCTTTAACGGAAAACTGGATAATCACATCATCATCTATGATTGACAGCAGTTTTGCACTTACAATGATTTTGCCCGTACTGGTAAACTTTACTGCATTGCTTAAAAGGTTTAGGATGATCTGGTGAAGACGAACAGGATCACCAATCAACACTTCCGGAATATTTTCATCATATTCCTTAATCAGCTCCAGATTTTTTTCCTGGATCTTGGTTTCAAATAAATGCAGCATGGCTGATATGGACAGCGCCATCTTAAAAGGTGTTTTTTCAAAAATCATTTTACCGGCATCAACTTTCGCTAGGTCTAGGATATCATTGATCAGCACAATCAATGCATCCCCACTCATTTTAATGGCTGTGAGGTATTCTTTCTGTTTGGCAGTAATTTCTGTTTTCTGTAATACCTTTGTAAACCCGATAATGGCATTCATCGGGGTGCGTATTTCGTGACTCATATTAGAAAGAAACTGCTGCTTCGCTTTTACTGCTTCTTCCGCTATTTGGGTTGCTAATTCTGCTTTGGTTTTGGCTTGTTCGGCAATAACAGTTGCTAGTTCAGCAAAGACTTTGGCTTCAAAAAACTCCTTTTCAATTCGTTTCTGTTCGGTTATATCCCTTGCTACTACAACCGCCCCTTTTACTTCTCCTGCTTCGTCTTTGAAAACAGAACCGTTGAAAAGTACATCCGTGAGTTTATGGTCCCGGATAGTAAGTGGATAGTCTGTAACAAAGCCTTTTTCAAATACTTCCCGATAAATATCCTTTGCTTTTTGCGGTTCCGTGAAATATTCAAAAAAGTTGGTGCCTGTTAACATTTCTCTGGTAACCCCAGTTATTTTAACTGTTGCTTCATTCATATCCATAATTTTACCATCACTGCTAATAGTAACCATTGGGTCATGACTGGCTTCAATCAGGCTTCTTGCGTATTCGGAATCATGTATTCTACTTTCGGGCATCATTATTTAATTTAATCTGTCAAATCCTTTCCCAATTCTTCCACTGGTATTCTTCTTTTATCCTTTAAATTCTTGAAATGCGATGGGGTATAACCGGTAATTTTTTTGAACTGGTTAGACAAGTGTGCCACACTACTGTAATTCATTTTATAGGCAATTTCAGTAATCGTTAGCTCGTCATACATGATCAGCTCTTTTATCTTTTCAATTTTATTTAAAATGATATACTGCTGAATGGTAATCCCTTTTACTTCAGAAAACAAATTGGATATATACGTATAATCATAGCCAACAGATGCGCTAATATGTTCCGAATAATTTAATATGGGCAATTCTTCTGCAGAATGGATCATTTGAATAATTACATTCTTTACTTTTTCTATGAGGATGGCCTTTTTATCGTCCATCAGTTCTAAACCTGCAGTTGCCAGCGCTGTTCTGAATGCATCCAATTCATCCTCACTCGGGTCTTCCATGATTTCAATTTCTCCCAGGTCAACAAAAACAAAATGGAGACCCAGTTTACGCAACTCTTCTTTCACCAGGATTTTACACCTAAGGCTAACCATGTATTTAATGAAAAGCTTCATATCTCTGCTAATTCAATGATTTATATTTTATACAACTAATTTAGAGGCAGTTTTAAAATACAATATCCCAATAATTTTAAGCTATTGTAAAATAAATAATACTATCACCTTCGCGGCTAACTAAACAGATGGTAAATAAAATGAAATAGTAGAAAGAAAGTATTTAATTGCTGTAACGCATACAATGTACACTAATTTCCTCTTTTACATTTTATTAATATTTTCACCGCTTGTTTCGCTGAAATCTTTATAACAAGAAAAGGTTTGCAGAAAATCTGCAAACCTTTTGAACTTAATTATGATCAATCAATAGATAGTGAATTCCACACGTCTGTTTTCTTGTCTGCCTTTGGCAGTTTTATTGGAAGATATTGGCTGTGATTCGCCATAACCAACCGCTTCAATTTTACCATAACTTACATTTTGTGCTACTAAATAATTTTTAATGGATTCTGCCCTGTTTTTAGACAGTTTCATATTGGCAGCATCAGAACCTACATTATCTGTATGTCCGCCCAGTTTTAAACTGAATCCTTTTTTAACCAGCATTTCAGCTACCCGGTTAAGGTAAGGGTGTGATCTTTCACGGATAGTGGCTTTACCAAAATCAAATTCCAGGTTTCTGATAGCTTCTTTTACAAGATTTCTGTCTTCATCAGTGATCACATAGGTATTGTTATACACTTTCACAACCGTATCTTTTGCCGGAGGCAATGGAAGTGCACAACCAGCACCGTCAACCTTAGTACCCATTGGGGTGCCTGGGCATTTGTCAAAGAAATCAGCAACGCCGTCTCCATCAGTATCCGTTTTGAGTCTTTTCATTTCATCCATCATGGCTGTCATTTCTGCCATATGTTTTCTATGTTTTTCTTCACTTGCTTCAAATGAAGCGCGCATAGCGTCATCATTATCTTTCATATGTTTTGCTAATTGTGCAGGAGGGTTATGTCTTGCTAAAGCAGGTTTACTGCTATTGCCCAGAACAAATTCCAGACCAATATGTGCATAGGAAAATTTATCACCTATATAAGGCACTTTATAATAGCCATCAATATTATCAGCATCTACAAAAGCCATGGTATAACCAAGGTCAAGGTTAACACTTTCCGATAAACTTGCTCTGATACCTAAGCCAAAAGGCATATAGAATTCTGTATTGCTTCCATTAGGATTAAAGTTTACAGAAGTACCAGTTGAAGAAACGGTAGTTGCTTTAAAATTAACGGCACCAGCACCTACAGAAAGGTATGGTTTAATGGAAGTATTAAGCTGCGACCAGTTAATATTGCCTAGTGTAACCACTGCACTTAAACTGGCTGCCAAATTGATATCTGTTGAAAATGATTTGAAAGGACTAACTGGGGGTGCACCGGCCCATAACTTATCATTATTAGCTTTCAGCGTTCCGCGAATAACATCAAGCTGGAAACCTAAAATATGTGAGGTTTGTAACTTTAGATAAGCGCCATATTCTAAGGAAGGTACCCATTTGGAAAAATCATTTTTTCCGCCTGTAGCTGCAAAGGGTGCCATAGCTCCTGCATGTAAACCAAAAGACCAAACCCTGAAACCGCTGTTACCTGAAAACAATGGCGGTGTTATCTGTGTGCTACTAGCTTTTACTGTTTCCTGCGCTGTTAAGCAAGAAGGTATTATCAGAAATGCCGAACAAAATAAAGTAGTAGCGAGTAATAATTTTTTCATATCAATTTATTGTATCCTTTTCTTCCTTTATTGGTTGAAAATGGTTACACAAAATTGAGCCCTTATGCTTTTATAATCGTTACACCTTTGGTAGGGATACTTACATTAATCACTTATCAAAAAGAAGCAGGTTAATTGAGAATGAATTATAAATAAAACAAATAAATAATTTGTTGAATGATAGCATATTGCAACTTATTTAGACAATTAAAAGTATAGAATGATTTTGCCTTTTTCTATCAATGGGTTTTCTGCTAATGCCAATGCCTGTTGTATATCTGTAAAATGAAAACTATGGGTGATCATATCTTTAACAGATAGGGTTCCATTTTTAAAATATTCAATTACCTGGGGAAATTTATTATTGTGTAACCTTGATCCCCGCACATCAATTTCCCTTGCAGTAATGCTGAGTTGACTGATAGCAGAAGGCTCATAATTAAAGCCAAGCGTAATTACCCTGCCGGCTGCACACACATAGTTGAGGGTTTGTTCAAATGATAGGGTAGAACAAACGGCATCGATCACCACTGTTGCACCATTGCCTGCTGTTAATTCCATTATGCGGGCTTGAACATTTTCGTTTTTTGCATGAATGTTTTTAGTAGCGCCATATTGCAAAGCCAGTGCCAGCCTGCTTTCCATGATATCTGAAATATAACAAATGGCGCCTGTTATTAGTACTCTTTTTAAAATGCTTAGTCCAACCGGTCCGGCACCCATAATGAAAACAATATCTTCTTTGGTGATCTCTGCCCTGGAACAAACCTGTTCTGCAATGGTAAATGGCTCTATCATCACTGCTTCTTCCATTGAAATATTTGACGGCACACGATAGATACTTTCCTCTGGTAATACCAGGTATTCCTGGTAACCGCCATCCACATGAACAGATCTAACTTTTAGTTGACCACATACATTCCTTCTACCTATCAGGCATTGATAACATCTGCCGCAACTGATCACAGGGTCCATGACAACACGGTCGCCTATGGAAAAATCGGTTACTTCCTTTCCTGTAGCTACTATTTCACCCACTATTTCATGTCCTATAACCCTGGGATAAGTAGCAACAGAAGAAGTACCATGGTAAATATGCACATCAGAACCGCATATACCAGCTACTTTTACTTTTAGTAATACCTCATTAGGTGATTGAATTTCTGGCATGGGTCTATCTTCAATGACCAGTTGATGCGGAGATTGAACACACAATGCTTTCATGCCTTGGATTAATTAGTTTTTTTGCTTGCCAGCTCTTTCACGATGTTCCATACAGGCTCATCAACCGGGATACCCAGTTTTCTATTTTCTATTCTTGTTTTTTGTGATTGCTCTCCAGGATAAAAGATATCACCATTTTCTTTTGCAGGAACGGAGGCTTTTATTTGTGCAATGGTTTCCTGAACGGCGTTTTCGATAAACGCCGGCGAACTTATTTTAAGGGGATCAATAGCGATGAAGATCTGGTTACTACTGCCGCTGCTTCCTTTGTTTACTTTATCTATACCGGCAGTGGTATTACCTCCCGCAAGTAATGCAGAAAATACATCCAGCATTATAGAAAACCCAGAGCCCTTCCACATGCCCATGGGTAAAATGCGCCTGGTAACAGATATGATGGCAGGATC
The DNA here is from genome assembly GCA_943371455.1 of Chitinophaga pinensis. Taxonomy (GTDB): domain Bacteria; phylum Bacteroidota; class Bacteroidia; order Chitinophagales; family Chitinophagaceae; genus Sediminibacterium; species Sediminibacterium pinensis_J. Next base: position 6,627 of record CALRUV010000040.1, read on the forward strand.
ATCTGTTAAATTGCCTTCTGCATCAAATCCGCCCTGGTAGGGAAGTTTCTGGTTTCTGTCCCTTGTTCCCCAAACTTTGCCATAAGAGAATTGTGACATGGCCATATCTAAAACCAAATGTCCTTCCTTCCTGGGGATAGCCATTACAAAAGGGTTATTGCCAATGCCTTCAGATTTTGCACCCCATGCCGGCATACAGGATTCTGTATTTGTCCAGCAAATAGCCATAAATCCCTTAGAGGCAGCCTGCCAACCATAAGCACCACCCCGCATCCAATGCGTGGTATTTTTTAAACTTACCAGTCCAATCCCCGTTTTTCCTGCCATTTCTGTGGCCCTGTTCATGGCAAATAAAGCATTCAAAATACCAGGACCCATATTGCCGTTGTATACTTCCATGGCGCCAAGATTCAATTCCAGTGTGGGTTCGGCATTGATATCAATCAATCCGTCGTGAATATATTCTACAAATCGCTGTACCCGGTTAATGCCATGTGAGGCAACCCCGTCGCAGGTTGATTCGGTATGTATCTGTGCACAGATATCGGCTTTCTCATCCTGCATGCCTGCATTTAGAAAGGCAGTTTTGATGGTTGCTTTCATTTCATCAAAAGGGATCCTGATCATAGGGAATAATTATTATTGGGCTTGAAGTTATTCAGACTTTTTTAATTTGATAAAATTAAATCCTAAAGAAGCGATTAACTGAGATCGTTGATTTTCCTTTAGTAATTTATTATGTTATCATTAACCATATTTACACTTTTTATCCATCAAATCATTCAATCAAAATTGAATCCAGCAATACCCTAAACTTTGATCTTATAGGTGTGAGTAAAATGCAGCTCAATTTTCCATTTTGTTCTATAGGAATTTTATTTTTTAGAAGGATTCAAATCAAGCATAAAACATTTATATTTAAACAGATTACTCATAAAATATAGGAAGTAATCAATTGTTTTACAAGCAGGCAAAAGGTAACTCACCAATCATGAGCGATAAAAATTTCACAAAACCTTTTTATATTTTTTTTCTGGTCATTCCGCAGGGCTTGAGTCAGGGCTTTGTTACAGTTGCCTTGCCTTATTTACTTACACAACAAGGTTTTTCAGTTGCTAAAACTTCCAGCATAATTGCATTGGCTGTTTTTGCCAATGTATGGCGATTTCTATGGGGCCCAGTGGTAGATCTGTCACTTAGTTTAAAAAAATGGTTTTGGATTGGATCAGCAGTTAGCATGGCATCTATCATGGTCTTATGCTCAATTCGTCTCAATGTAAAAGACGACCTTTTTTTATCTGTCATCGTATTCTTTTCACAAGTTGCTGGAACCTTTACATTGTTACCTGTAAATGGGTTTATGGCTAAAAGGATCGAAGAAAAACATAAGGGTAGGGCTTCCGGATGGTATCAGGCTGGAAGTTTGGCCGGGGTTGGCACGGGCGGTGGTGTGGGCTTGTGGTTAACGGTTCATTATAATGCAACCATCGCAGGGATTTTTATCTGTATTCTTTCTGTTGTATCATCTTTGGTCATCTTTTACATTCATGATATCCAGCATCAGAAAAACCAAAACATAGCCAAAGAGATAAAGAGCATGGGGAAAGATCTTTTATCTATGTTCAAAGTGCCCATTACTTTATTTACCATCTTTCTGATCATTGTTCCTATTGGTTCTGGAGCTGCTTCCAATGTATGGTCTGCCATTGCAGTAGACTGGAAAACCAATGCAGATACGGTAGCATTGGTTACAGGCATACTAAGTGGTTTGGTTAGTGCCATTGGATGTATGATTGGCGGTTTTTTGGCAGATAAAAAGGGGGTTTGGGTTGCTTATCTATTGGTTGCAAGTTTTTGTGCATTAGTGCCTATGGTAATGGCATTATTGCCTTATCAACCCTGGGTATATATTAGTGGTGTTTTGGTTTATAATCTAGGAACAGGAATGGTTTATGCCGGTTTTACTGCAGTCATCTTATATGCAATTGGTAAGGAAAATGTTTCAACTAAATTTTCTCTGCTCTCCTCTATTGGCAATATATCTGTTGCGTATATGACGGTTTTTGATGGCTGGTCGCACGACAGATTCAATAGCAAGATCATGTTATTTTTAGAAGGCATAGCAGGACTGGTTTTTATCCTTATTTGTCTATTTATTCTAAAAAAATTACAAGTAAAGAATCTAATGGTAAGATGATGGTGGAATATTATCTTTCCAAAGAACTATTTAATTAAATGAATATGCGTTCACGCTTTTTGCTCTTCTGTTTTTTGATCTGTTCAGGAATATATTCTTATGCGCAGCAACCTGCCTACAAAAACAAATTATTATCGGTTCCGCAAAGAGTGAAAGACCTGCTTCAACGCATGACACCGGAAGAAAAGTTCTGGCAACTATTCATGATACCCGGTGATTTGGGTAATGATGCATCAAAATACAAGAATGGTATTTTTGGATTTCAGGTGAGTGCGGCATCTCAGGGAAATAATGCTGCAGCTCAGCTATTGCAGTATGGTACTTCAGAAGATGCTTTAAGTCTGGCAAAAAAAATCAACAGCATTCAAAAATATTTTATTGAAAGAACCCGTTTGGGGATACCCATAATTGCTTTTGATGAATCATTACACGGACTGGTAAGAAGTGGTGCTACATCCTTCCCGCAAGCAATTGGCTTAGCTGCCACCTGGGATACTGCATTAATGAAACAGGTAGCCACTGCCATTGCAAAAGAAACAAAATTTCGGGGTATCAGAGATGTACTTACACCAGTAATCAATATTGCAAGCGATGTTCGTTGGGGTAGAACGGAAGAAACCTATGGGGAAGACCCTTTTTTGAGTTCTGAAATGGCGGTGGCTTATGTAAGTCCCTTTGAAAAGAACGGCATCATCACCACGCCGAAACATTTTATTGCCAATGTGGGTGATGGTGGACGCGACAGTTATCCCATTCATTTTAATGAACGTTTATTGGATGAAGTTTACCTGCCTCCCTTTAAAGCAGCTATTGAAAGAGGCGGATCTCGATCTATCATGACCGCTTATAATTCTTTGGATGGGAGTCCGAGTACAGCCAGTGATTGGTTACTCAATCAAAAATTAAAAAAAGGATGGCAATTCAAGGGCTTTGTGATCTCAGATGCCAGCGCAGTAGGTGGCGCCAACGTGTTACACTATACGGCAAAGGATTATGCAGATGCCGGTGCAAAAGCCATCACCAAAGGATTGGATGTCATCTTCCAAACCGATTATAACCATCATACCTTATTTATCGAACCTTTCCTAAATGGACAAATCAATCCCAAAAGAATTGATGATGCAGTAAGTCGTGTATTGCGAGCCAAATTCGAATTGGGATTATTTGAAGATCCCTATGTATCAGAAAGGGAAGCGGAAAAATGGGTAGTTAATACTTCGCATAAAGCAATTGCCAAAGAAGCAGCGTTGAAGTCGATCGTGTTATTGAAAAATGATAACAAGGTATTGCCATTAAATAAAAAAATAAAAAGCCTGGCAGTGATTGGACCGGATGCAGTGGAAGCGAGGTTAGGAGGATACAGCGGTCCAGGTAATCAAAAGATCAGTATCCTTGAGGGTATTCGTGAAAAATTAGGCGATGCCGTACAAGTGAATTATGCAGAAGGATGTGGCAGAAAGTCGCCCGAATGGAAGGTCATTCCTGCTGAACAATTAAGTACGGTGCAAAATGGAATTTCCGTAAAAGGATTGTCAGCTGAATATTTTTCTAACCTAAGTTTTTCTGGAAAACCTGCGCTCGTTAGAATTGATGAACAAATTAATTTTAACTGGACCCTGTTTTCACCAGATCCTTTATTGCCTCCTGATAATTACGCTATTCGATGGACAGGCATATTCAAAGCAACCGCGAATGGAAAATATAAGATCGGTCTGGATGGGAATGATGGTTATCGTTTATACATTAATGATACTTTGATAATTGATCAGTGGGGTAAACAATCCTATCATACTCGATTGGCAGATCATGTATTTGTGCGAGATGCAGAATATAAGATCCGTGTGGAATTTTTTGAAACCAATGGTAACGCGCATATTCATCTCATCACAGATATGGATGTTCCCAATCATTGGGAACAACAAATAGAGGAATCAGTGAAACTTGCCCAAAATGCAGATGCCACTATTGTTACGGTGGGTGTGCAGGAAGGTGAGTTTCAGGATCGTGCCATGCTAAACTTACCTTGGCATCAGGAAGAATTGATACAAAAGCTTGCTGCTACCGGAAAACCCGTGATCGTTGTTTTAATTGCCGGCAGTGCAGTTACCATGCAAAACTGGTTGGATAAAGTGGATGGATTATTGGATGTCTGGTATCCTGGTGAAGAGGGAGGAAGGGCAGTGGCTGATGTATTATTCGGTGATCATAACCCTGCCGGAAGATTACCCATTAGTTTTCCAATATCCGAAGCACAATTACCATTGGTCTATAGCCATAAACCTACAGGTCGTGGGGATGATTACAATAATCTTACAGGATTGCCTTTATTTCCTTTTGGGTATGGATTGAGTTATACCCAGTTCAATTACAGCAATATTCGTCTGGATAAAAAACAGATAAAGTCAAATGAATCTGTAATGGTTCATGCAACCATCACCAATACCGGAGATAGGGAAGGGGATGAAGTGGTACAATTGTATATCCGCGATCTGATTGCTTCTGTAGCTAGACCGGTTTTAGAATTGAAAGGGTTTCAACGTATTCATTTGAAAGCAGGAGAAAGCAAGGATCTTGCATTCAAGATTACGCCAAATATGTTGCAAATGTTGAATGAGCAAATGAAGTCTGTTGTTGAACCCGGAGAGTTCCGCATCATGATCGGTTCCTCATCAAGAGAATTGTGGTTGAAAGATGTATTGATAGTTAACTAATACAAGTCAAATGGCATTAAGCGGCAAAATCCTTCTAATCACCGAATTCATGTACGATTGATCTAAGAACAGATTATATTTAGATCACTATTTTTTGATCATCAAACTTGCTGCCATGTCATCAAAACATTCGCGTAGAGCATTCCTCTACCAAAGTTCAATTGCTTCTTTTGGGTTAATTGTTGCCGGAAGATCTGCTTTTGCCGGTGGACTTTTTCAAAGCAAACCCAATTCGCTTGTTAAGGGCGTACAAATTGGCGTGACCACTTATTCATACAGAAGTATGCCCGTTCATCTCGATAAAATACTCCAGTATTGTATAGATAGTAATATCAATGCCGTTGAATTAAAAGGAGATGAAGTAGAAGACTATTTAGGAAAACCGTCTAACCTGGTAAAAATGCCACCACGAGTTCCCGGACAGCCAAGACCTGAATTGAGTGAGGAAGCAAAAGCCCAGCTCAAACAATACCAACAATCGGTAGCTGCCTGGAGAGAAAATATTTCGATGGAAAAGTTTGTAGAGGTTCGAAAAAAATTCAATGCAGCCGGTGTTTATTTCTTTGCTTACAAACCCAATTCTTTGGCTCCGGAAAATACAGATGGAGAAGTGGAATATTCACTTCGTGCCGCCAAAGCATTAGGTGCCACATCTGTTAGTGTGGAATTACCTGCAGATTCTGCGCAAACAAAAAGACTGGGAGAGCTGGCCGCAAAACATAAGGTATATATCGGTTACCATGCACATTTACAAGCTTCCGAAACAGCTTGGGATACGGCTTTGGCTCAATCGCCTTATAACTCTTTGAACCTCGATTGCGGTCACTATATGGCAGCCGGTAATACCAAAGAAAGTTTGTTGAAATTGATCGAGACCAAACATGCATTCATTTCCAGTATGCACTTGAAAGACCGGAAAACAAAAGCTAATGGCGGTAAGAATATGCCATGGGGAGAAGGAGATACACCTTTGAAAGAGATCCTTACTTTGATGAAAGAAAAGAAATACAAATTTCCTTGCACCATAGAACTGGAATACGAAATACCTACAGGTTCAGATGCTGTAAAAGAAACCAAACGTTGCAGGGATTATGCGCAGGGTTTGTTGGAGGGGTAATGCAAATAAATAAGCCGCAGATGCGCAGATTGAATTTCTAATCTGCGCATCTGCGGCTTTTCTTATTTGGAATAGTTCTGACAAAGTGTAGAAAAAATCATATCCCATATGACACCCTTTAAATGGCAGATATTTTTATCCTTAATTAATACTCATCAATCTTTGCTGCTCCCTTTTTCATCGCTTCAAGCACAAGCTCATAATCTGCAGTTGGATACCTTCTTAATTTTTTTAATTCGATGGCTTTGCTTTCAAGGGTAATGGCTATCTCCCTGTTATTTGTTTTGTATAAAAGTCTTGCATAGGTATCGATGATTTCAGGCTGTTCAAAAAATTCATTGGCTCTCTTTGCCCAAAGAAGTGCTTTACTCAGGTATTCTTTTTTTTTGGTGTAAGTTTAAATTGTCCAAGCACCATCATTCAAAGCATTTGCATAAAATTGGGCCTGTGGGGCAAAACCAATCATTTGCGTATTAGGCACAGATGTTGAAAGATTTGGCCCTGAAGGTGGGAGCTTGAACATTCCCGCTTTTTTGATCGAGTCTACCCGTAGTATACTGTCCACATTCACCGTCATTAAATATGTATCATAATAGCGGGTGGCACTCATTAAATAACTCGAACTGTCGTGAACTCCTTTATAATATTGTAAAAATGTTTCCTGATACATTTGTTGTAACCTTTCAGGTGGTGATGATTGAAAATTGGATTGTCTTGCATTAGCCACTCGAAACATGTATTGTTGATCTTTATTGGCAATAGCTTTTTGTAAAGATTTATAATAGATTCTTTTATTGATAGAAACTCTTTCCTGTTGCGACATTCTGTACCATGCCATATTATAATTATCACGGTTCTTTTCAACATAGATTTGCGCCGCTGAACCTATGGTTGGAGCCGCTCTTTCAATAAACTGTAAGAAACTAAGTGAAATTGCTGAATCTGTTGGCGCTTTTTGTACAAAGTCATCCAATAAATCTCCTTTAGGCTCAAGCCCTATACTTCTTATCTTTTCAATCAAATGATAGGCTGCTTCAAATGTTCCGGTTTTGCCATAATAATTTGTGACCAGTTCATTCAGTTTGGGATTAGGGCTTTCTTTTTCTTTAATGGCTTTTTCAAGATTGTCGAGATAACTTTTATAAAAGGACGCACTACCTTGGAACACATTCAAGATATTCTTTTCCGGATCAATATAAATAGCCCCAAAAAAATCTTCACTAAATGAATAGGTTGTATAAGCACCATCTAATGCTTCAGGTATTTTTTTTACACGCAATAAAATACAACTTGCTAATACTGCTCTTTTAAAAACCTCGGATGAGAAAGCTTGGTTTGCCACATCATTACACTGAATACATTTTTCCGATTCAACAACGATCATGATGAGCTTATTCTCTTTTTTAGCAGTAGTACATGCTTCGGCAAGTTGCTGTGCTTTTATTTGAAATGAAAAACACAATAGTGTAAGGCTAAGTGTAAACAAGTATTTCATGGATACTGAATTTGTTATATGAATATATAAAATATTATTATATAATAAGTGGCCGGGTGTATGTATCTATCTATTCTCAAAAAATATGCGGGGTATTGATTTAAACTGATTTCGGGATAATAAAACTCATTAATATTGATTGATAATCAATTAATTAACTTCAAAGCTAGACAATAATTAAAATAAAGCAATATTCAATAGTTCTCTAATAGAAAACTATTTGTACATTTGTGATGTGTTTAATATCATCACAAGAAGAACATTATTGGCATATTGTAAGAAATATCCAATGGCTGCCACAGCACTTTTTGAATGGTACCATGAACTGATTTTGTGTAGTTATAAGAATTTCAATGAACTAAAATCAGCTTATCCCAATGCAAGTCTAGTAGGTGATGATAGAATTGTATTTAATATTATGGGTAATAAGTTTAGACTAGTAGTGAGAATTGTTTTCGAATTTAAAGTGGTTCAAATAAAATGGTTTGGAACACACTTGGAATATGATAAGATTAATGTAGAAACTATTCAATACAAAAAGAAATAATGATGGAACTAAAATTGATTAAGACGAAGAAACAATATGATGCCTGTTTGAATTGGGTGGATGAAATGTTTGATAAGAAAGTAAAACCCAATACCCCTGAAGGTAATAAAGTAGAAGTGGCACTTTTATTGATTAAACAATATGAGGATGTGAACTATCCCATCCCCATGTCCGACCCCATTGACGCCATTCGCATAAGAATGACTGAGATAGGATTAAAGAACAAAGACCTAGTTGGTAAGTTTGGAAGTAAAGGATATGTATCTGCATTATTAAATAAGAAAAAACCCCTCACACTAGAATTGGCAAAACGATTTCATCAGGAGTTAAATATTCCGGCAGAAGTTTTGCTGTCTTGAATAAGGCAAGTCTTTGTAAATGTTACCTTACTAATTTCTATTTTAAAACGGTTGGGTTACTTTTCAAATGAAGGGTACTTGTAAATATCCATCGTATTTCGGGACAAAAGTTAGTTTGTATTTTAAAGTAAAACAACCACAAACTTTAGACTACAAACTACAAACCGAATTTTTCAATCCTAAGACTATTATTCACAAGTCAAGAATATGTCCTCCTTCGCTGAAGCTTCGGCGGACAAGTCCGCCGAAGCTTCTGCGAAGGAGGACGAGTGGTCCCGGCAAGAATCGAACTTGCATCTAGAGTTTAGGAAACTCCTATTCTATCCATTGAACTACGGGACCGGAGAACTTAGTTAAAAGTGAAGAATGAAAAGTTAGAAGCAAGATCAACTTTAAACTTTTCACTCTACACTTTTAACTTTACTCAGGGGCTGCAAAAATAATAGATTCTCCTATTCCCGCTTCATTCATTTGCATTTAAGCGCATATTCATATTTCTTGCTTATTTTCAGGGCATTAAAATTTGCAAATGAAAAAAGCCTTGCCCTTTCTGATAGCTATCTTAGTTTGTACTAGCTTTTCAACTACCCTAACAGCACAAACCAAACCAAAGGGTAAACTCAACCACCTGGCCATTTATGTGGTAAATCTGGAGAAAACCAAGGCTTTTTATGATGATATGTTTCAGTTTGATACCATTCCCGAGCCCTTTCATGATGGCAGGCATATCTGGTATTCCATTGCCCCTGGTGTGGCCATGCATGTAATTCAGGGAGCTACACAGCCCAAGGAATATTATTTAAATAACCATATGTGTATCAGTGTAGATGCTGTTGATCCATTTGTACAAAAATTAAAGGCAAAAAACATGCCCTACCGCGATTCCAAAGGCGTATTAGGCCAGGTAACCACCCGTATAGACGGCGTAAAACAAATCTGGGTAAATGACCCCGACGGCTATTTTATCGAAATCAACGACGCCAAAAACTAAATTCCCCTCAAAAAAATCCAGCATCCAGTATCTAGTATCCAGCATCTATCCCCAAACCCAAAACTCCAAACTCCAAACTCCAAACTTCAGTCTCCAGACTTTCCCTACCTTTGCCCCTCTCAAAAAAAATTATGAAGTTTTATAGCATATTAATCAGGTATCGTTTTTGGTTAGGTTTACTGGCCCTTGTATTGGCAGTTTTGGTAAATGTAACCAGTGGCTTCTGGCCTTCTTTTGTGTTATATTTTACAGCATTCATAGCTATTGCCAGTCATTTCTTTATTGGCCCCATGCGTTTAATACAGGAACCGATGGAGAAGGGCAATATTGAAGAAGTAGAAAAAATCCTCAAAACCATCTGGTATCCTGGTTTACTGTATAAGCCCGTTCGTTCAACCTATTACACTATTCTGGGTAATCTGGCCATGATGAAACAGGATTTTGATACGGCTGAAAAGCACCTGAAAAAAAGTTCTGAGCTTGGCTCACCCATGCCTGAAGCAGAAGGTGCCAATAAATTGCAATTAGGCATGATGGCCATGCAACGTGGCGATCTGAAACAGGGAGAAACCTATATCCGTGCCGCTATCAGAGCCGGTATCTCAGATAAGGAAAGTGAAGCCGTTGCTTACTTAAGCATGTGCCAGATCTTCATGAATAAGCGCGAGTTCAGGGCCGCCAAAGATTTTTTCCGCAAAGCCAAAGCCTGTAAGCCTAAAACCAAACAGGTATTAGATCAGGTAAAAGAGATCGAGAAATACATTTCCCGTATGCCAGGCTAAGGAATCTTGAATATTGATCAAGAAATTTTGAATTTTGAATGGAATTTCGAATGTCAATGTAGAATAACAATCTATTGTTTCATCCCAGCAAGAACTTTGTTCTAAACACCTTCTTGCTATTGCATTTATAGTTATTTCTGCTTATATTTAAGTAGTATTAAGATCAGTGATTACAAATATCTCTGCGAAAACTCCCCGTTCTCTTGTTCTCAGCGGTAAAAAATCAATCAATGATTTTAATGATGCCATTGAGTAATTAGATTTTTCGCAAATAAACCAACCTATGAATACTTGAAAAATAAATGGCTAAAATTGTTACTGGTATGCATCCTTTGTATACTCTTTGCAACGATACTCTCACTCATGATCAATTATTTTAAAAAACCATAAACATAACCGCTATGAAAAAGAACATGGGTAACACAGACCGCATCATCAGGGTAATTGCAGCCATCCTATTTTCCGTACTCTATTTTACCGGAACCGTAACAGGAACTATCGGCCTGGTATTGGTAATTTTTGGCGCCGTTTTTCTGGCAACATCCTTCATTAGTTTCTGTCCACTCTATACAATATTTGGTATGAATACTTGTGAGAAGAAAGACTGAGGAGAAGATACTGGATACTGGATACTGGATTCTGGATTTAGGATACAAGATATAAGATTCAAAGAATAAGATTTTTCATAAAAAAAGAGGTACTTTAATTGGCAACTATTTCGCCTTTTAAAGTATCTCTTTTTAATTTCAGTAAACTCAAGCATCTTAAAATCACTCATTCTATCATACTACCATTCCATCATTCACTCATTGTTATTTCAAAGCCTGATACACCGCCACTTTAAACTTCTCTGCAAGATCGCCATGGCTATATGGGTAATGTTGTAAAGCAATCTGTGCTACTATTTTTTCTTTGGGATCTATCCAATAACTGGAAGCAAACATACCACCCCAACTGAAACTGCCGGGTGAACTAACATTGCGGGCTGCATCAGTATCCGTTACAATTTGAAAACCCAGTCCGAACTTGATACCCTTTCCATTGTCTAAATCATTGGTTTGACTGCTGGTCATCATACGAATGGCATTTCTACTTAAAATTTGTTTGCCATTATAAAAGCCTCCATTCAATAACATCTGCATAAAAATGGCATAATCCAAAGCCGTGGATACCAATCCGCCGCCACCAGAATAAAAACTTCCATCTGGCAGTATCGGAAAATCTCTGTAAAAAGTACCATTTACCGTAATGATCTCCGGGGTATTTTCTACATGCTTTGTTTTATCATCCGAATGTAGCATGGCCAAACGATTTTGTTTTTCTTTGGGGATATAGAAATAAGTATCCTTCATGCCTAAAGGATCAAAAATATTTTTACGGAAGAACTGATCCAGACTCATGCCACTGGTTACTTCCACCAGGTATCCCAAAACATCGGTATTCAATCCGTAAGTAAATTTTTCTCCTGGTTGGTGAACCAAAGGAAGTTTACCTAGTTTTTTAATATTATCTGCCAGTAAACCTCCTTTCAAACCTATACCACCCACAACACCGGCTTTCGAATAAATAGCGTTCATGGTTTCACTGCCAATTTGCGCATAACCGATACCGGAAGTATGGGTGAGAAGGTCACGGATAGTGATCTCTCTTTTAGCAGGAAGGGAAGTATAGCTGGAATCTGATTTGTTGAACTTATCCAATACAACAGGCTTCCTGAATTCGGGAATATATTTTGAAACAGGCTCATCCAGCAATATTTTTCCTTCATCATACAGCATCATAACAGCAACACTGGTGATGGCTTTGGTTTGCGATGCAATACGCCAGATAGCATCTTTCTGTAAAAGTTTAT
>CALRUV010000041.1:0-18664 GCA_943371455.1 Chitinophaga pinensis
AGCGAATAGTATCGGCTTTGGTTAAGGTAATACCGCTGGAATCTGCTACTGCATCTTTGGAAATGATGATCCTTAGCAGGGTATTTTGTTTCCATTTATTCTGTACAATTACTTTTGTTTTACTCGAATCCAGTAATACTGTATATCCGGTTAATTTTCGGAAAGCTGTATCATATAGATTGATATGGCTACTATCGAATACCGTTAATTTTCTGTTGAAAGAAAAGATCATGTCTGTTAATAAATCCTGTTTGCCATTATCCAATCCTAACGTGTACCTTAATCTTTTATCTTCTTTTACATTTGATGACGGCCTGATCTGAGCGTTACCTGTAATGGTTTTCTCTTTCTCTTTAAATTCCTGAAAAGCATAGAGGGTATCAGTTGCAGTGTTGGCATTAATCGTAACCGGATTATTTAAAAAAGCAAATAATCGGGTACTGTCGTCATACTTTTTTGAAAACTTACTGGCAACAATATAAGCAGCAAATTTGCCTTCGGGGAGATTTTTAAATGTAAACTCACCCTTACCATTGATCCTGGTAAAATACCGGGGTGTTGATTTATATACAGCCGTATCTGATAGATCCTTATGCAGAATCGCCCACAATGTACTATCTGTTTTTCCGGTTTCTGCAACGAGTACTTTTCCGGAATAGGTATAAGTATCTAATTTATTACCAGTAGAAAATGCATAATGAAATCCTCGAGCAATATTACCCTCATTTACATCTTTGATAGATTCGCCAAAGTCAAATGCATAAGTGGTATTGGGTTCCAGTGTGTCTTTCAGTTTGATGGTCACATTCCGAAGCTTATAATCGAATAAGGGTACCGATTTTAGGTTAGGAGATATCAGGATATTCTCTATCGGATTTTCCAATGAAATGTATTCATCAAAAGTGAGGGTTATATCTTTCGTTTTAACATTAAGGGCAGAGTCTTTAGGGGATGACATCACCAAAACCGGTGGCAGACTGTCTCTTGGTCCCCCTCCGGGTGGTATCATATTGGCACAGGAACTAAGAAGAACCCCTGCACTGGATACTGCCAGTAAAAAAAATATAATTGCGCGTATCTGCTTCATGCTAAAATTTAACCCTGCAAACATAGATTGTTTGAAGACATGCACCATGCATGTTTATTCAAAATCCTGTTAATCATTACCCTCATCTTCTGTTGTAAGATCGTGCAGGGCAACAGCCATGCGGTGGTCTTTTACAAAATTACACCAATGGCAATCAGCTTTACCGCAACCCTTGTAAAATTCCCTATCCTGAATTTTTTGCCAGGTGCTCTTGATCTGCTGGGTAACAGTTGTAATGTCTTCCTGCGTAATGATGATCTTTTCTTTACGGTATTGTTTCTTTTTATCTGGTTCTATAAAATCAAATTCTGTGCTAACTACCAGCCAGTTTTTTTGTTCATAATGGTCTACCAGAATTTTATAAAATACCGCCTGACGCCAGTAATCCCCGCCATTCGGATCATCTTCATGCGGTGATTTTAATTTGGGTTTGGCTTTATCTATATCACCACTTTTATAGTCAACTACATTTACCGCCTTACCATCAAATTCAAGTTTGTCTAATTTGCCTTTTAAGGGAACGCCCTGCACTACTACATTCCTAATGGTTCTTTCCACTACCACAATCTTATTCCATCGATCAATATATTCGTTATAATAATTGCCTAAAACTTCCTGTCCGTATTCCATTCTTCTGGCAAACTGCTCTTTGGTAAAGCTTTCCCTGTGTTTTTTCATGTACCAATCAAAATCGGCTATAAATTCATTTTTTGGAGGAAACCTTTCCTTTTCCTGCATTTTCTCAAACAATTTCTGTAAAGCGTGGTGTACCGCTGAACCAAATTCGGTTGCTTCAGATTTTCCGGAAGGTACCCTCACTAAGTTTTGAAAATAGAATTGTAGGGGACATTTCAGGTAATTGTTCAGTGCTGTTACGTTCATTACGAAAGCTTCCAGGATACGTGTAATAAAATCGGCTTCCGATTTTTCTATCTCAGGAGCTTGCAAAGCAGAAAGTTGTATCATGGCAAATTCACTTAACAGTTCTGCATCCAGTAATATTTTCATTACAGGTAAAGCATGTTTGTCCTGAATTTCGGCAATGAACATAGAGGGTTCCAGCTCTTTTCCATCGTTACGAAAATTGCAATAGGAAATATGTAAGTAAAGTTTGGCCCTGGTAAGCGCTACATAAAATAAGCGCCTCAATTCTTCCTCATCTTTTTGTTTGGGTTGAGAACTGAATAAGGTATCAGGGAAACTATAACCACCGCCCGGCTTCTTTTTCTTTTCCCAATTGGAGGCATTACATCCTGCAAAAAAAACATGGTCAAACTCTAAACCCTTAGAGCCATGCACTGTTAAGAGATTTACGCCCTTCTCACTACCGCTTATCTGCACCAAAGGCAAAGCCAGCTCTTCTTTTTCCATCAACATAAAAATATTCACCAGTTGGTCTAAGTTTAATAAAGGGTTTCTCCTGCTTTCTTCTTTAATAAAATCAAAAAGGCCTGCCAACACTTTCAATTGCTGGTGTTTGTCGGCACTTTTCATAACCAACTGAAATAACCCAGTTTCCTGCAAACAGTTTTCAAAAAGGTTCACCAGGGTAAGGTTGCTTACATCACTGATCAGTTGTTCCAATGCTTTTGCGGCGTTCTTCATGCCGGCAGGAGCTGGACTACTAAACAGATCTGCCGCTGGTGCATGCGCTTTCTCTACCAACATTCTCCTGAGCGATGTTTTTTGATCACCGAATTTTTTATCAGCAACCATTGCATTTAACTTGGCAATTTCTATAGGTGGTATGGCAAACCAATCGAAGTGTAGAATCTCAAATAACATTTCATCTCCACCATAAGGAATATCATGTTCTGCGGCTAAGTATTGTAATAAAAGAATTAATTTTTTTACAAGGGGTATTGCCAGAATATTCAGGTTTCTTTTACTAAATACGGGAATATTTCTTTGCGCAAAATATTGCGCAAGTTCCTCACCATATTTATTCTCCTTGTAAATAACGGCAATAGAACCTGGTAATGAGCCTGCTGCTAATGCTTTTTCTACTTCAAGGGTGATATGGATCATCTCCTGACGCTGCGTTTCATACTCTTTCAATTCCGGCAGGTGGGTAAGCAGACTTCTTTCTTTGTGTGATGCCCGGAGGTCTTTGGTTAATCCTTCCATCTGATTAACCAGTCTTTCCTGGTTTCGATCTATCAAAGTTTTGGAAATAGAAAGGATTGGTTGTGTTGACCGGTAATTTTTACTTAAAATGATTGTAAGCAGATCCCTGGTATAGTTGGATGCAAAATCCTGCATGTTCTCTACATTGGCTCCCTGAAAGCGATAGATACTCTGGTCGTCATCACCAACAACAAATACATTGGGTTGTTCCCAATAGTTGATCAGTAAAGAAACCAATTGATTCTGTGTGCCACTTGTATCCTGGTATTCATCCACCAAAATATATAAGAACTGCTCCTGGTAACGGGAAAGCAAAACCTTGTTCTCTTCAAAAGCTTTGATTACCCAATTGATCATATCGTCAAAATCGTAACGGTTTCTGTTACGCATCAATTTTTGAAAACGGTCGAACTCATTTACAGCCGCCCGCAGTTTTTCCATTTTTTCTTTAGCTTCTTCCAGTTTGTTTTCCTTCAGATCACCTGCCTTGAATTGTTTATAAGCTCTTTGATAAATGAATTCATTTCTATTGGGTAAATCATTCAGGTATTCGTTGATTTTCTCATCAATAAAAGCGGGTGTCCAGCCTTCTTTTTTCATAGAGCTGAACAGTTGCTGCAAATTTTTTATCTCAAAATAAACATCGCCCCGATACCTTTTCAGCGGATGATTTTTAGGGAAACCATCTATCAATTGCTTGAAAAGATCAATCCTTTCCAGATCTGAAATGGGGTCGAGTACCGTTTTTTCAAACAATGACAGATTTTCCTGAATGATATCGTTGCAAAAAGCGTGAAAAGTGTAAATATTAACCTTGTAAGCATCCGGCCCTATAAAACTCAGTAGTCTTTTGCGCATGGCAACTGCGCCTGCATCGGTATAAGTGAGGCAAAGAATATTTTCGGGTTGTGTATCTGTATCCAGCAATATTCTGCCTATACGGGCACCAAGTATCTGCGTTTTTCCAGTGCCGGGCCCAGCAATAACCATTACTGGTCCTTCTATGGTATCAACCGCAAGTTTCTGTTGCTCGTTTAGGTTTTGGTAAATGAGTTCAAATTGCTCCTGCTGTTCCTTCGTTTTAGCCATTGGATAAAGATAAACAACTCAGGGAGATCTACTCAGGAAGAATGCCTTACCGCATTGAAAAGGAAAACAAAAAGGTGGCGAACATTTTGCGCTACTAATTGTTGTACATTAGAAATATTTATGTCGAAAATATATTCCTTCAGAACAGTTCAGCAAATCCCTATAAGTTTAGAAGAAGCATGGGATTTTTTTAGCAAACCCGCCAACCTGAAAGAGATTACGCCGCCACACCTGGGTTTCCAGATCATTTCTAAATACCATGGAGAGACTATGTACGCCGGACAGGTAATTGAATACACGGTAAAGCCTATTCTCGGCATTCCTATGTATTGGATGACAGAAATTACCCATGTATCCGACAAAAAATATTTTGTGGATGAACAGCGTTTTGGCCCCTACAGTTTATGGCATCACCAGCACCATTTTAAAGAGATTCCGGGTGGTGTTGAAATGACGGATATTGTTCACTATAAACTTCCCCTATGGTTTTTGGGAGATATTGCCAATACCATAATGGTTAAGAAGCAGCTCACAACAATTTTTGGACATAGGGTAACCGCCGTTGATAATAGATTTGGCAGATACCAGAAGTAAGGTTTTTCGAGTGATTACTTCAGTTCTGTCATTGGACTCACATTGTTATCATGGTCTACAGTAACTACAAAAATTCTTTTGTTTTTGCTGTCGGGCACCTGTGATAAATCGATGGTGGTCAGTTTTTCTGCTGGTAATATTTGTACCAATTGTGCCAATGCAAATTTTACTTCTGTATTTAAGGTTAGGGTAAGCACACCAAAAGCCTTAATTTTTTTGTCACCTTTGTAAATCAGTTTTACCAGGTTGTTGCCCATTTTTTCAATCAATGGTTGAGAGGGGATGGTATTGTCTATCCAGGGCATGGCAGGTACCAATGCGGGGTATTTGTAGTATCGGGTTCTCAAACTGTCGGACCAGCCATTCGCATTGCTTTCAAAACTTTTACTACTAAAATATACGGCTCCCTGGGTAGATGGATAATTTCTCATGGACTTGATCTGTTGGGGAATTTCATTGGGATTTTTCCATGCAGCATTGGATCCGGCTCTGTAAATGCCCAATCCAATATAGAGGTGTTTACCATAAGTATGTTGGTTCCACCAATCAATCAGCACATCATAATCCGCAAGTTTATGGCCTCTCTCCCAATAGAGTTGCGGCACAACATAGTCGATCCATCCTTTTTGCAACCACAATAAAATATCAGCATAGAGGTCATCGTAATTAGTTTGACCGGCTTTGGTTTCACTACCCATGGGGTCCTGACTTTTATTACGCCAAACACCAAAGGGACTGATACCAAATTTCATGTGTGGGTTTACTGTTTTTACAATATTGTGAATGAGTAAAATCACACTATCACAATTGCTTCTGCGCCAGTTTTCTTTGTTCATCCCTTTACCAAATTTCTGGTAATCCTTTTCATCTGGAAATTCTTTGCCGGCAATACGATAAGGGTAAAAATAATCATCCATGTGAATACCATCCAGTTGGTACCTCGTAATCAGGTCGCGTACAACCCTTGCAGTGTGTTGCCTTACTTCGGGTAATGCAGGATTGAAATATTTTTTGTCGCCATAAACCAAAAACCAATCAGGACGAATTTTGGTAAGATGTGAAGGAGAAAGCGATGATTTTTCTAAATTAAAAACGGCACGATAGGGGTTTAACCAGGCATGAAATTCCATACCCCTTTTGTGTGTTTCCTGGATCATAAATTCGAGTGGATCGTAATAAGGTGTTGGCGGTAATCCTTGTTTGCCGGTTAAGAATTCGCTCCAGGGTTCATATTGAGAGGGATATAATGCATCGCCTGCGGGGCGAACCTGCACTACCATTACATTCATGCCGTTTTTTTGGTGCATGTCAAGTAATCGGATATACTCGGTTTTTTGTTCTGCTACGGTTAAATTTTTTTTGCTTGGCCAGTCGATATTGGCAACAGAAGCTACCCAAACACCCCTGAATTCATAATTAGGAGATCCAGGTTGGGCCTGAGTTTTATACGACAAGCCTAAAAATGATACAAAAAGGCTGAGGGTAATAAAGTATTTCATGAAACGAAGATAAACTTCCGCCCCATAAATTAAGTCAATTGTGGATGAGTGTATGCTTCCTCTTAACTTAATCCACATTCAGGACTGTATGGTTTTCACGCATTTTATCCAATAATTCATTTAGGATAATTGCTTCCGATTCGGTTAACCCATCTAGAATATCATCAATCAGGTAATTTTTCTGGTCGAGCCTTTCCAGTAATGCCAATCCTATTTCTGTAACCACAACATCTACTAGTCTTTTATCAGAAGCCCTGGTGGTTTTTTGTACTAGGTCTTTTTTCACCATCCGGTCAACAATCCGGCTTGTGTCGCTCATTTTATCCAGCATTCTTTCTCTTAATTGCAAAGTGCTTAATGGGTGCTTACTTCCGCGAAGTATGCGTAATATATTGTATTGCTGATTGGTGATGTCTTCTGTATCTAACAGAAGCTTTACTTTTTCATGAAGCCAGTTAGAGGAGTAAATAATATTTACAACAGCTTTATGATGTTCATTACGAAAAGCTGCCTTCTGCTGGATATCCTTTTCTATGCTCATGCCACAAAATTAAATAGCATGAATCGTTTAGAAGATGACATTCGTCAGTTCTGAACCTATTTATCAATCCCAGGACTTAGTCTTCCCAAACGCTTAATCCTTCGCTGCAATTGGCGCAGATATCAATATTTTTTCGGCTAGTGATCAATTCTGTTCTAAACTGGCGATAGTTGCTGTTCTGCCAGGTTTCTTTGAATGATTGTGTTTTCAGATTGCCTAACTGGTGTGTTGCATCCTTATCAAAGCAACAGGGAACCACCAGTCCATCCCATGTTATAACATTGGCATGCCAAAGTTTCCAGCAATGGTTACTTAGTCCGCTCTTGACCTTCATTTTATCAGAGGCATCTTTTTTATAGCGACTATATTTATTATTATCAGGAATAAGTTTGTTTGGGTCATTTTCAAAATCGTAAACCTGTGCTGTTTTAAACCTTACCTGGTCAACACCTATTTCCTTCCCAAGTTTTTTCACTTCTTCAATTTGGTGTTCGTTGGGTTTTACTACCAAAAACTGGAAAAAGATAAAAGGCGTTTTGCTCTTGAGTTTTTGCTTCCACTTTACAATATTTCTGGCACCCTCCAGTACTTTTTCAAGTTTGCCGCCAACCCGGTATTGTTCATAAACATCCTGGGTGGTTCCGTCAATAGAAATGATCAGTCTGTCGAGTCCACTTTCAATAGTCTGCCTCGCTTTTTCATCCGTTAGATAATGGGCATTGGTAGAAGTAGCCGTGTAAATACCCTTTTTATGCGCATAGTTGACCATGGTTAAAAAATCGGGATTCAGGTAGGGTTCTCCCTGAAAATAAAAGATCAGGTATAAAAGATCCTGGTGGATTTCATCTATGGTTTCTTTGAAAAAACTATTCTCCAGCATTCCTGTTGGCCTGGTAAAAGCCCTTAAACCACTGGGACATTCAGGGCATCTTAGGTTACAGGAGGTGGTAGGTTCAAAAGAAATTGAAATGGGCAATCCCCATTGGATGGGTTTACGGGTTAATCGGGATAATTGGTAACTGGTATATACTTTTACACCATTCCAAAACTTCCGGAAACGTAGTTTTGAGAGAAGATTGAGGCTGTCATTCCAGTTAAAATAAGGCATAATTGAAGGTAAAAATAGGCATCCTATACGTTCTACGGCTTATTTATTAAATAATTTTCTCATGTTTAAGGCGGTTTGTATTTTTTTTAAGTGGTTAAACACTATTTTTGCAAAACATAATGGCTTATGCTTCAGATGCACGATCATACCAATTGTCAATCCTGTAATCAACGTTTCAACTCTGTTTTTTGTAAAGCCAGAGAAGAATACGTAAACCTTATCAATGAACAAAAGGTTTGTAATGTATATAGAAAAGGACAAACACTTTTTAATGAGGGATCCAATCCATTCGGCGTATTTTGTATCAATGAGGGTAAAGTAAAATTGTCACATTTAGGCGATGATGGTAAAGAACAAATCATCCGTTTATTAAAACAGGGAGATGTTTTAGGATACCGTGCATTATTAAGCGGCGAAAGGTATAGTGCAAGTGCTGTAGCATTAGAAGACACACAAATTTGTTTTATTCCTAAAGAACTTTTCATCAGTGTTTTAAAACAAGATGCCGGTCTTGCTTTTGAAATGATGAAATTACTTAGCGACGAATTACACAAGGCAGAATTGAAAATAACTCACCTGGCTCAGAAGCCCATCCGCGAAAGACTGGCAGAAACATTGTTATTCATCAAAGAAACATATGGATATGAAGACGATGGTATCACATTGAATGTTCGCCTTTCACGCGAAGAGATTGCCAACCTGGTAGGAACTGCCACAGAATCTGCTATCAGACTTTTATCAGAATTTAAAAAGGATGGTATCGTAGAACTCGATGGTAAAAAGATTAAGATTCTGAAACAAAAAGAACTTATCCGAACGGCCAATCTTCAGGATTAATCCTCTCATTTTTACGGCAAGGCAAAATATGATAAAAATCATATAGCCACTTGAGTAACATCATATGTAAGAATAATTTGCCAGAATATCTTGCACTCAAATTATTCTGGCATGTTGTTGAATGAGTGGGAAATACCCTTGCAAAATAAAATGAGCACTATCGGTTTATGCGAAATTATCGAGCATAAGTGCCAGCCGGAAATCAAGAACTCTATTTGCTCAATTGAGCAATATTTCAACCATTTATCTAAAAATGAAGTGCCCGAATCTGTATTGGAACTGGTGCAATTAATCTATTCCAAACTACAGGATGAGGTAGAACATGTTTTTCTTAAAGAGTCGGGGTTGATCTTTCCCTATATTAAAAAAGAACACCATGGGTTTAAAATAGAAAAAAAGGCTTCTGAAAAAATTCACCATACACAGCAGGTTATTGTAAATCTTCTGCTTAAATTACGTCATCTACTCAACAATTATGTGGTTAAACCGAATGCCTCTCCAGAGTGGAAAGCTTGTGTGCATGAGTTCTTTCAACTGGAAAGTAAAATTCATCGTTGGGTTTATATAGAACAAAGCCTTTTGTATCCTTCAGTTACTCACAAATAAGTCTGGTTTAATTTCAATGGATAGAGCAATCACTAAAAAAGTAACTGTACAATGCTACCATTGTGGCGAAGATTGCACCAATGAAATCATTCAAAACCAGGAAAAATCATTTTGTTGCAGTGGCTGTAAAATGGTGTATGAAATTTTGCAGCAAAATGGACTTTGCGACTATTACAGCATTTCAAATAATCCCGGAAAAAATCAGAAAACAAAAATTCGCGAAGACAAGTTTAGTTTTCTGGATGATATAAAAATAGCCGCTTCCTTAATTCAATACAAGGATGAAGAAAGAACACATGTGCAATTTTATCTGCCACAGATACATTGCAGCAGTTGTTTGTGGTTATTAGAAAACCTGCATAAACTTGCTCCGGCAGTCATTAGCAGCAAAGTAGATTTTGAGAGAAGGGAAGTAGCCATTGTTTTTGAGCACAAAAACTATTCACTTCGTAAAGTTGCCGAACAACTTACAGCCATTGGATATGAGCCCTATCTAAGTTTTAATGATATGGGCAAGCAGTTGCCTAAAACGGATTCCAGTAAAATTTATAAGTTGGGTATTGCTGGTTTTTGTTTTGCCAATATCATGCTAATGAGCTTCCCGGAATATTTTGGAATTGATGCCAAAGAAAAAGACCTGCTGGTACTTTTCCGTTATGCCAATCTGATCCTTAGCCTGCCTGTATTTTTTTATAGTGCCACCGAATTTTATAACAGTGCCTGGAAAAGTCTCAAACATAAATTTCTCAATATCGATGCGCCTATTGTATTGGCCGTATGGGTAACATTTACCAGAAGTTTGTATGAAGTTTTGAGCGGAACCGGTGGCGGCTATTTTGACTCTATGAGTGGAATTGTTTTTTTTATGCTTGCCGGCAGGGTGTTACAGGATAAAACATACAGACAGCTGAGTTTTGAAAGAGATTATACTTCCTATTTCCCTATTGCAGTTACAAGAATCCAGGATAACCAAACAGAAGCCGTGGTTTTGCCTGATATTAAATTAAACGACACCTTATTAATTCATAATGAAGAACTCATTCCGGCAGATGGCATTCTTACCATGGGCAAGGCATTTATTGATTACAGCTTTGTAACCGGAGAAAGTGAACCCGTTGCCAAAGAAATGGGAGAGATCGTTTATGCAGGGGGCAAACAGATCGGTAGTAATATTGAAATACTGGTGATTAAAGAAGTAGCCCAAAGCTACCTTACCCGACTCTGGAATAAAGACGAAACCACTATCGAGAAAACAAATGAACACTCATTTGTACACCTGTTGAGCAGGTATTTTACCTGGATTGTATTTGGCATAGCGATAGCAGGTGCAACTTATTGGTTCTTTAAGGATACCGATAGAATATGGAATGTGATTACCGCAGTGCTTATTATTGCCTGCCCCTGTGCCTTATTGCTAAGTAATACATTTACCAATGGTAATATTTTACGCAGATTAGGAAGAAACCATTTTTACCTGAGAAATGCACAGGTAATAGAAGATATAGCTACAGCCGATACAATTGTTTTTGATAAAACAGGTACACTTACTACTGGCAGATATAATGATATTCAATATGAAGGCGCTACTTTAACATGGCAGCAAAAGCAGCAGTTGTATGCTTTGGCATCTCAATCAACCCATCCATTAAGTAAGGCCATTGTTGAATGGACGGGTGAAACCGGCAGCAGAAAGGTCCATGCATTTAAAGAATTACCCGGTTATGGTATTGAAGGAATGGTTGAAGGAAATTTTCTCCTTTTAGGCTCGAAATCTTTTGTTACCCATCAAGAATCAAAAGAGGAAAATGATTCAATCGTTTACCTTTCGATAGAAGAAAAACTAATGGGCAAATTCAGTTTTCGCAATCAATACCGCAAACAAATTCCGGATATGCTGCAATTCATCAACAAAAAGTATGCTTTGGCAGTACTCAGTGGGGATAATGCCGGTGAAGAAAAATACCTGCGCGAATTATTGGGATTCGATACCCATCTGCTATTTAACCAAAACCCATCCGACAAACTGCAGGTAATAAAAAGATTGCAAACCCAGGGTAAAAAGGTCATCATGATCGGAGATGGCTTAAATGATGCAGGCGCTTTACAACAGGCGAATGTGGGTATTGCCATTTCGGAGAACAATAATCATTTTACACCTGCAAGTGATGCCATCCTTTCGGCCTGGCAATTACCTAAGCTTTACCAACTGATCCAACTCTGTAAATTTAATAAGCGGGTAGTAATGACAGCATTCGTAATTTCTGTAATATATAACTTAATTGGGTTGTTTTTTGCGGTTCAGGGAGTATTAACCCCATTGATCGCGGCAATATTGATGCCTTGCAGTAGTTTAAGCATACTTTTAGTAACTTATGGCTTGAGTAATTTCTTTGGAACAAGATTAGGTTTAAAATGATTGACAGAAATATGACAAATGTCATGTAACTCGTTGAGTTATATCATAGATGACGAATAGTAGCGCCTTTATTTTTACTTTGAAAACGTAGTATTGAACATGAGTGTTATCATCATTTTATTAATTGCCAGTATAGCTGTAGCTGCTTTGTTTTTAGCGGCATTTATATGGAGTGTGCGGGATGGACAATACAAGGATGAAATAGCGCCCGCAGTGCGGATTTTGTTTGATGACAAGCCATCAGAGCAAATCAAAGAGGTGGAAGAAGCAAAGCTTACTTAGGTAACTGATCACAACATTGAATTAACCAATATTTATATACTTCAAAACGAACTGATGCAAGTAGAAAAATTTTATTACGATAACCAGACAGTGAAAAACTTTGCCTATGCCACTATTCTCTGGGGCGTTGTAGGTATGACGCTCGGTTTATTGATTGCAGTGCAGATTTATTTACCTGCTGCCAATTTTGGCTTGCCACTGACCACTTTTGGTAGAGTAAGACCGGTGCATACCAATGCCGTGATTTTTGCCTTTGTTGGTAACGGTATTTTCATGGGCGTATATTACTCGCTGCAACGTTTGTGTAAAGCAAGGATGTTTAATGATGCGCTGAGCAAAATTCATTTTTGGGGATGGCAATTAATAATAGTTGCTGCCGCGCTAACCCTACTTACCGGGCATACAACCGGAAAAGAATATGCAGAGTTAGAATGGCCAATTGATATTGCTATCACCTTGGTTTGGGTAATTTTTGGTATCAATATGTTTGGTACCATTCTTAAAAGACGGGAACAACACCTCTATGTTGCCATCTGGTTTTATATAGCCACATGGGTAACGGTTGCCATGTTGCATATTGTTAACTCCTTCGAAATACCTGTTTCATTTCTGAAAAGTTATAGCTGGTATGCAGGTGTGCAGGATGCATTGGTTCAATGGTGGTACGGACATAATGCAGTAGCCTTCTTTTTAACTACGCCTTATTTAGGTATCATGTATTATTTTCTGCCTAAGGCAGCAAACAGACCCGTTTACAGCTATCGCCTCTCCATCATTCACTTCTGGGCTTTGATATTTATATATATATGGGCCGGTCCGCACCACCTGTTATATACTGCTTTACCTGATTGGGCGCAAAGTTTGGGTACTGTTTTTAGTATTATGCTCATTGCACCTTCATGGGGAGGTATGTTGAATGGATTGTTCACCTTAAGAGGTGCATGGGATAAAGTAAGAGAAGATCCTATTCTAAAATTCATGGTGGTAGCTATTACCTGTTACGGTATGGCCACTTTTGAAGGACCCATGCTCAGTTTGAAAAATGTAAATGCCATTACACACTTTACCGACTGGACCATTGCACACGTGCATATTGGTGCACTTGGTTGGAATGGATTCCTCACTTTCGCTATCCTTTACTGGATTATTCCTAAAATATTCAATACGCCTCTTTACTCTAAAAAACTGGCCACCACCCATTTTTGGGTTGGTACCATTGGTATTGTTTTATATGCGGTACCTATGTATTGGGCTGGTTTTACACAGGCTATGATGTGGAAACAATTTACCGAAGAAGGTATTTTAAAATACCAATTTCTTGAAACCGTTACCCATATCATACCCATGTATGTTACCAGAAGTTTGGGTGGATTAATTTACTTGGTGGGTGTTTTCATAATGGTTTATAACCTGGTAAAAACCGTAAAATCAGGCAAATTAGCCGCCAACGAAGCTGCTGAAGCACCTGCATTATCTGATGTAGTAGAAACGCATGGTAAACAATACTGGCACAAGTGGATTGAGAAAAGACCTATACAAATGCTGGTATTCAGTTTGGTATTGGTTGCTATTGGCGGGTTACTGGAATTAGTACCTACTTTCCTGATCAAAAGTAATATTCCAACCATCGTTTCTGTAAAACCCTACACACCATTGGAATTGCAGGGTAGAGATATTTATATCCGTGAAGGCTGTTATTTGTGCCATTCGCAAATGGTGCGTCCTTTCCGCGATGAAGTGGCCCGTTATGGCGAATACAGCAAAGCAGGCGAATTTGTGTATGACCATCCATTCCAGTGGGGTAGCAAGCGTACAGGTCCGGATCTAGCCAGAATTGGCGGTAAATACCCGGATAGCTGGCATTATAACCACATGCTTGAAGCACAAAGTATGAGTCCAGGATCCATTATGCCTTCTTATGCCTGGATGCTGGATGATGCGATTGACACAGCATCTACACCTGCAAAAATCAGGGCTATGAAGATATTGGGCGTTCCTTATCCGGATGGTTATGACAAGCAAGCCAATGCAGATTTAATGACACAAGCTAATTCAATCAGAATCAACCTTAAAATAGATAAAATCAATACTGCGGCTAATAAAGAAATTATTGCCATGATTGCTTATCTGCAAAGGGTTGGATCAGATATTAAATTACAACCAGCGTCAGAAAAAAAATAATAAGGTAAAACCAAGTTTATGAAATTCATCAACTATTTACAATCAATAATTGGCGTGGATATTTATGCGCTGAGTTCATTTGTTCTATTCTTTGTTTTTTTTCTCGTCGTGTCATTCTGGGCATTGAAAGCAGATAAAAAAATGATTGATGAAATCAGCAGGATCCCATTAGATAATTGATTAAAAGTTTCAGTATAAATCACCTGATATGAAATTAGCTTCTCCTTCAAAAAAAAATAGATTACAAATAGCGGTAACATTACTGCTAATCACCAATTTACCAATGGTTGCATTTGCAGCCGGTCCACCCGTACCGTCTGAAATGTCTAATACACTGGCACAAATGCTGATGGCCATCATAGTAGCACTTTTGCTGGTTATCGTTTTGTTGGCCAATGTGGTAATGGGTGCTGCAGATATTTACACACAGCGTTTTAAGGAATCCAAGCAGCAGACAAGTATATCTGATGGTGCAAAAATATTTTCCTTTTTGCTGTTATGCTTAGTTTCTAATCTGGCGATGGCCGCAGAAACACCCGCTTCAGCAGTTGCAACAGTACCATTTGATTTTGGTGGATTATCAGCATCTTCTTTTTATACTATGGTTACGGTTATTGGTGTAGAGTTGGTTATCATACTCGCATTACTGTATAACCTAAAAAACCTGTTGGCTAAAGAAGCTGTTATTAGTGTTAGTCAGAAAGTAATTAAAGAAGAAAAACCATTCGATTTTGGTAAATGGTGGTGGGAGAAATTCAACAGCTTGAAACCTGTTCATGAAGAGGCTGATATTGATCTGGGCCATGATTATGATGGCATCAGAGAATTAGACAATCGCTTACCCCCTTGGTGGCTTTATGGATTCTACCTTTGTATTGTTGTTGCTGCCATTTATATGTACCGCTACCATGTGGCTTATTCGGCTCCTTTAAGTAAGGAAGAATTGACCATTTCTTTAAATGAAGCAGAAATAGCCAAAGCTGAATTCTTAAAAACCTCAGCCAATAAAGTGGACGAGAACACCGTAACCTATTTAACGGATGCAGCTAATATGGACGCCGGCAAAAAGATCTTTATTGCTGTTTGCGCCGCCTGTCACTTAAACGATGGCGGAGGTTCAGTTGGACCAAACCTTACAGATAAATACTGGATTCATGGTGGCGGAATCAAAGACATTTTTAAAACCCTGAAGTATGGCTGGCCCGAAAAAGGCATGAAGAGCTGGAAAGATGATTATTCACCTGTTCAGTTAGCACAGATAGCCGGCTATGTAAAATCATTAGAAGGTACAAAACCTGCAAAAGGCAAAGAACCACAAGGCGAATTATACCAGGAAGTACTTCCAGCAGCTGCTGCTGATTCTGTAACAACAAAAGATTCTGATGCAAAAACCGAAAGCCTGAAAAAATAAAAATGACCGATTATAAGCATATCAATGAACCCTTAACAGAGAATTTTAGAGACAGGATTGCAACAGTAGATGAATCAGGCAAACGTAAATGGATTTATGCTTACAAGCCAAGTGGTCGTTTTTATAATATTCGTACCTGGTTAAGTGTACTTTATTTCCTTTTATTCTTTGGAATGCCATTTATCTATATAGATGGAAGGCCTTTGTTTTTATTCAATATCCCTGAGGGAAAATTCATCTTATTTACCAAGGTATTCTGGCCGCAAGACTTTTTCATTTTCGGGATTACCATGGTCACTTTTATCTTTTTTATCATTCTCTTTACAGCCGCTTTTGGTCGTTTGTTTTGTGGTTGGGCTTGTCCGCAAACAAATTTTATGGAAATGATGTTCCGTAAAGTGGAATATTGGGTGCTGGGTGATGCACCGGCACAAAGACAATTGAAAGCGGCCCCATGGACCGGAACCAAGATCAGAAAAGTATTACTGAAACACCTGCTTTTTTTTATTCTCTCTTTTATTATCGCTAACTTTTTTCTTGCCTATATCATCAGTATCAAAGAACTGGAAAAAATCATTGTGGAGCCTGTTACGGAACATGTGGTTGGTTTCACTTCTTTACTGGTATTTAGTGCCGTTTTCTATGCCGTATACGCGTTTTTCAGGGAACAGGCATGCACAGTGGTTTGTCCTTATGGCCGATTACAAAGTGTGCTATTGGATAAAAATTCCATGATAGTGGCTTATGATTATAAGCGGGGAGAACCGAGGGGCAATGCAAAAAAAGAACATGATAAAGAACTGGGCGATTGTATAGATTGCCATTTCTGTGTAAAGGTTTGTCCAACAGGAATAGATATCCGTAATGGTGTACAAATGGAATGTGTAGGATGTACAGCCTGTATAGATGCCTGTGACCATATAATGGATTCGCTCAACAGGCCTCGCGGACTGATCCGTTATGCTTCGGAGAATTCCATAGCAAATGGCGAAAAATTACATTATACTACCCGGATGAAATTTTATACCGGACTATGTGCCGTAGTATTGGTGGTACTTGGGTTTCTCTTGATGTCTCGAAAAGATATTGATGCCACTATTATGCGAACGCCCGGTATTCTCTATCAGGAAAGAGGAACAGACAGTATTTCAAATCTGTATAATATCAAGATGATCAACAAAACGGTGATCGCGCAGGAAATGTCTATCAGGTTACAGGATGGCAATGGTAAAGTAGAAATGATTGGCAAGCCTGCCATCACAGTAGTAAAAGAAGGTATGGGAGCAGGCTCCTTTTTCGTTGTATTGCCTAAGTCGAGATTAACCAGCCGGAAAACTGAAATCAAAATGGATCTTTTCAATAAGGACAAACTGATCGCATCTTTAAAAACTAATTTTTTAGGGCCTGTTGAATAAAGTAATTTTAAATAATATTTTTTTATGAGTTGGGGTAACAGATTGCTGATTGTTTTTGTGGTGTTTGCCGGACTAATGCTTACCATGGTTTATTTGGCTGTAAACACCAAATTTGAACTGGTTACCAAAGATTATTACAAGGAAGAACTTAGATACCAGGATAAGATTGATGGCGTAAACAATGCCAACAAATTAAGTGCTGTAGCGGTTAGTCAGGATGATTCATTTCTATTGCTCAATATGCCCCAGGAATTGAAAGGATTAAAATCAGAAGGTGAGATATGGTTTTATTGTACAAACGACGAAACCAAAGACAAAAAATTACTGCTTGAACTTGATGAAACAGGCAGACAGTTAATTAAAAAGGATAAAATTTCAAAGGGTAAATACATGATGAAACTTACCTGGACAGCAGGTGGCAATGCTTACTATAACGAACAAACGCTCACCATTAACTGATCATGAGCTGGCAATTAATCATAACGGGTTTACTATTGGGTACCGTAAGCAGTTTTCACTGTGTGGGTATGTGTGGCCCTATTGCGCTTTCCTTACCTGTGATGGGTTTACCAAAACAGCAAAAAACCCTTGGTATTGTTTTGTACAATTTAGGTAGGATTTCTATTTATGCAACAGCCGGACTGATCTTCGGATTTGCCGGGCGCCAGGTTTACCTGGGTGGGTTTCAGCAGATTTTTTCGATAGTGATGGGCTCTCTTCTTCTCCTATA
Source organism: Chitinophaga pinensis (assembly GCA_943371455.1). Lineage (GTDB taxonomy): Bacteria > Bacteroidota > Bacteroidia > Chitinophagales > Chitinophagaceae > Sediminibacterium > Sediminibacterium pinensis_J. Next base: position 17,924 of record CALRUV010000041.1, read on the forward strand.
CCTTATTCAATCTTTATTCTTCAAAAAAGTATTGTCCGATTCCTGGATCCAAAAACCAGTTAGAAAACTGCAGCAATGGATTGGCCATTTTTTGCAGGAGAAAAAAATGTACGGTCTCTACCTATTGGGAATGGCTAATGGACTTTTACCCTGTGGCATGGTTTACCTGGCCATTACGGGCGCTATGGCAACTGGTTCTGTTGCTGGCGGAATTGTATTTATGACAGCTTTTGGTTTGGGAACTTTTCCAGCCATGTTTGCCCTCAGTTTTTTTGGATCTTCATTAAGTATCCATACCCGAAACCATATGAAAAAAGCGATTCCTTTTATGGTTTTTACCATGGGTATTTTGCTCATTCTCAGGGGTATGAATTTGAATATTCCCTTTATAAGCCCCTTCATTGCTGAAGCTTCAAACAATGTAATTGATTGTCCTTAGGGTTTAACAAAACCTTGGTAAACCCTTGACATTTTATTCTATCTATTCAAAAGAACTTTGTATCAGGCAACGCTTTTTAATTGTTCTGTATCTAATTATAAAAGCTGTTTCTTGTTTAGAAAGGTTTAACAATTCATAGACAAGCGTTGGCACAGGCTTTGCACTATACTATTAAACATTGAATTAAAAATTTTCTCATAAGCAGTTAGTTTTGGTTGCGGTCCCGATTTCTATCGGGACCAATTTTTTTTAACCCCTCTGTATTTATTTCGGTGTTTCCAGATTTCGCAACCGTATCCACC
>CALRUV010000042.1:0-18602 GCA_943371455.1 Chitinophaga pinensis
CACCAAATAACAAAACAACCTGCATTAATTGTTTTGAATTTTTTTTTGAGAACAGGTATTCCATCAACAGGGCAAATAGAAGAATACCAATAGGAAGATGGACCACCAAAGGATGAAAATGACCCAAAAAATCTATGTTCATGCAAGAATATTTTTTATCACTTTACCAGATACATCAGTTAAACGATATCTTCTGCCCTGGCTTTTGTAAATAAATTTTTCATGATCTATGCCTAACATATGGAGTAGGGTTGCCTGAAAATCGTGCACATGCATTTTATCTTTTACTACGTTGTGTGCAAAGTCATCCGTTTCACCATACACCATACCTGCTTTTACACCACCGCCCGCCATCCAAGTTGTATAAGCTCCGGGATGGTGGTCTCTGCCAAATCCTTCCTGCGTAAGCTTGCCTTGAGAGAAACTGGTACGACCAAATTCGCCACCCCAAATTACCAGTGTATCATCCAGTAATCCTCTTTGTTTTAAATCTTTTACCAATGCTGCAGATGCCTGATCTGTTTGCATCGTGGCCCTTCGGATCCCAGAGAAAATAGATCCATGGTGGTCCCAACCCAAATGATAGAGCTGCACGAACCGAACATCTTTCTCAATCAACCTTCTGGCCAAAATACAATTATGGGCAAATGTACCTGGCTTGGTTACATCGGGGCCATACATATCCAGTATATGTTTGGGCTCTTTGGAAAGATCTAAAATGTCGGGTACGGCCATCTGCATTTTATAGGCCATTTCAGATTGTGAGATCTGACTCTCTATTTCCGGATCATGCCATTTTTCGTTTTGGATGAGATTGAATTGTTTGATATAATCCAATGCCCTTCGTCTATCCATTCTTTCCACACCATCCGGTGTTTGTAAAAAAAGTACCGGATCTTTTCCTGATAAAAATTGCACACCCTGGTGATAAGAAGGCAGGAAGCCACTGCTCCAGGCTGCACTGCTGATAGGCTGGTCACCTCCACCTTTTGAAAGCATGACAATAAATGCAGGCAGATTCTGATTCATACTGCCCAAACCATAACTCAACCACGACCCTATGCAAGGCCTTCCACTTAATTGATTGCCTGTTTGTGTAAAGATCATGGCAGGTTCATGGTTGATCTGATCGGTTACCATGCTTTTTACTATACACAAATCATCAACTATCGATGCTGTATGTGGAATGAGTTCACTTAAAAAAGTTTGATTAGAACCATATTGCGAAAAATTACAAGCGGGTTTTGCCAGTGGGAAAGAATATTGATTACTCACCATTCCCGAAACCCTGTTAAGTCCCATTACAGAAGGTGGGATTTCCTGACCGTGCATTTTATAGAGCATCGGTTTATAATCGAACAATTCCATTTGAGAAGGGCCACCACTTTGAAATAAGTAAACCACTCTTTTAGCTGAGGGCACAAAATGCGGACTGCCCAATGGTTGATTGATGGCTTCTTCCGTTGCGGCTTCCAATACTTTTTTGGCAACAGGGGTTGATTTACAACCAAGCAATCCCTCCAGCGCAATACCTCCCAAGCCTATAGCAGATCCTAGTAAGAACTTTCTTCTATTGGCATTATATTGAAGATGATCGAGTTCGTCCATAGCTGGTTTATTTTCTGGTAAAAAATTCATCCGTATTCATCACTGTTACAGCCACACTGGCAAATGAAGCCAGTGTTATCTCATCCTTTACAGGTGTTTTTTGATAGCCAATGGATAAATATTTTTTTGCTTTATCCGGCTGTGCTGAAAAATTTTTCTTTTCTGCTGCGAATAAACTTTTCATCAAATCTGTTTCTTTCGTAAGTGGTTTTCTACCTGTGATCAATCGAAAACAATAACCCAATTGCATATTGATATCATTGCCACCATTTTCTAAGGAATGCCAGGCAAGACTACGAGCGGATTCAATGATCTGCGGATCATTCAACAATGCCAGCGATTGCATGGGTGAACTGGATACCTGCCTTTTAACAATACAAAGCGAACGGTCTGGTGCATCAAATATTTGCAGAAAGGGCACAACGCTGGTTCTTTTGCGAACAGTATAGATACTTTTCCGATAAGCATCTTCACCTGTAGATGTGGCGTATTTGTATTTCCAGATTTTATCTGATAATTCGTCCCACAATCCCTCAGGTTGATACGGGTAAACGCTAGGGCCGCCCATTTTTTTAGACAACAGATTGCTAATATGCAATGCATTATCGCGTATCATTTCTGCCGGATAACGGTATCGAGAACTTCTGGTAAGCAGCTTATTAGTAGGATCTTTTTTAATAGTTTTTTCATCCGTTACAGCGGATTGTTGATAGGTGGCACTGAGATATATTAATTTAAACATTGCTTTGGTATTCCATTGATGCTCTTTGTACCAAATGGCCAGGTAATCCAATAATGCAGGATGGGTGGGCATGTCTCCCTGGTTACCAAAATTATCAGTGCTTTTTACAATGCCTTCACCAAATACCATTTGCCAGATTCGGTTAACAGCTACCCTTGCAGTTAATGGGTTTTCTTCCAAAAAGAGCCAATCAGCCAAACCCAGTCTGTTTTTTGCAAGTGTTTTAGGAAAGGGAAGAATAGAGGCAGGGGTTGATGGAAACACTTGTTCACCATAGCTATCGTAGATGCCTCTCTCTAACAAATAGGTTGGTCTGGGCTTTGGTAAATCACCCATTACCATTACTTCTTTGGTGGAATCGTATAGGTCGCCGATCTTTTTACGCGCTAATAGCAATGGGGTGTTTGGAAGGGTATCTATCTTTTTTGCAATCGGAATATTTTTTCCGGCATACAAAAAACTAACTTCTGCAGCTGTTATTTCGTTGTTGAAAAGCATAAATTCATCAACTTCTCCTCCCGGCATAGAACGGTCGAGCGAACGTACCCCAAATGTGACTCCCAAAAACCTGGCAGTCTTGTGAATATTTGGATGAGAACGAATATTTTTCAGGAGGTGATCATATTCAATAACTGTTTGCAATTTTTTGCCGTCTAAGTATACACTAACTCCTTTTGCACTGCTACTGCCGTCATAACTCACAGCCATATGATACCAGTGATTACTGTCGAGCTTTTCTTTGCTAAATACACTAATGGCATCATGCGGAAAAGCATGGGAGATTCTAAAGTTGATCTTGTTCTCTTTTAAAACCAGATCATATCCCTGATAGCCATAACGTTCTACATCAGTATGATGGAAAACAGTTGCCAGTGGAAAATGATTAGGAATTTTTAACCATAGAGAAAAAGAGAAAGGCTGGTAACGTTCAAAATAGCCAACTTTATAAGCAGGTAAGGAAACAGCCGTTTCATCATTGTATTTTAGGGAGTTCCCTTTTACTCCAATTCCTGTTTCCGCTTTTCTGGCAATTGCGTTTGTGGCTGGATCCGCCTCATTTTTGAAGTGGGATGTTTTCTCATCTTTTTGAATAAGTTTGTCGAAATGTAAACTCGCTACCGTTTTTTTACTTAGAGCTTTTGCAATGTTTTGCTCATTATTTAGTTCAGAAGAAGGTTCCCGTTTTTTTTGTTCGGATGCTAATTTGGCTATGAGTTTTTTGAGTTCTGCAATTTCACGTTCTGAATCATTGTTTGTTAACAAAAGGGTTGGGCCAGGCACCATATTATTATCTCCGTAATTGGGACTGCCATTTTCAAATGTGCTATTAAAGAATGCAGAGAGCGAATAGAAATCTTTCTGGCTAATAGGGTCGAATTTATGGTCATGACATTTGGCACAACCCACTGTTAGCGCCATTAAACCGGTTCCAAGGGTATTCGTTCTGTCTATCACATTTTCTACGCGGAACTCTTCTTCAATAATGCCTGCTTCGGTGTTTTGTTTGTGGTTGCGGTTAAAGCCTGTTGCCAGAATGGTTTCTTTTGTAGCATTTGGCAGCAAATCACCGGCAAGTTGCCAGGTGATGAAATCTTTGAAGTTCAGGTTCTTATTATACGCGTTGATCACCCAATCACGCCAGGGACTCATGTCGTAATGTTTGTCGTCTAAGTATCCGTAACTATCAGCAAATCTGGCCAGATCAAGCCAGTAAATGGCCATTCTTTCTCCATAATCAGGTGTGGCAAGAAATTGATCAACCAATTGTTCATAGGCTTTGTTACTTTTATTGTTTACAAATGCATCTATTTCTGCAATGGTAGGTGCAAAGCCTCTGATATCAAAGCTGAGTCGTCTGATGAGCGTTTCTTTATCGGCCTGAGCTGCTGGCATTAGACCTTCCTTCTCTATTTTTTCCAGAATATATTTATCCAGATCATTTTTGCACCAGGAAGCATTTTTAACAGAAGGAGGAGCTTGTTTTTCTGGCTTGATAAAAGCCCAATGGGGTTTGTATTTGGCACCTTGTTCTATCCATTTAACCAGTACCGCTTTTTCGTAATTACTGAGGTTTAAATGAGATGTAGGTTCCGGCATCCTGTATTCAGGGTCTTCACTTAATATGCGGTATACCAGCTCACTTCGGGCAATTTTACCGGGTTTAATCGCTTTTAAACCGGATTCCGTTGTTTTGGCATAGGCTTCATCAGCAAGATCTAGGCGGAGTCCTGCTTTTTGCTTTTTTGCATCAGGGCCATGGCAGCTGAAACATTTATCTGAGAGGATTTTTTTTACATGAAGGTTGTAATCTATTTCTTGCGGTAAATCTGCCATGATAGCGGAAACATCCTCGGGGATGGATAATTGTCTGCATCCCACAAATACCCATACTATCAGCAGGAAATAAGTTTTTCTCATTTCAAAACAAGCAATTTATAACCCCATTAAGGGTTGGTTGTATTTATGAATGTAAGATAGCTATCCGTAAACTATTGTGGAATTTACGAAATCGGTTTCTTATTCCTCGTGATTTTTTTAGATGAATTGAAAATACAATAGGGGTTATGCAACCTTTTTAAGGGAGGAGTATTTTTGAATAGTTGAAAAACACCCTGGTTCTTCTTTTGGATGGCATAAAAACGGCCTAAATAGTTACTGACATCTATTTTAGGTCGTTTACAAAATATAGGATTAGTCCTTTTTTTGAAGGAGGCTGAATAAACTTCTTTCCACCCAATTATTTTCAAATAAGTGTTAGCGCATTTTTTAAATTTCAGCTCGATTTTACAGAGAGAAAGGCAACAGTTACTTATTCATGTACCATCTTCATGGCTAGCGGGAAAAGAATATTGTTCTCCAAATGCACATGCTGGTGCAAGTCTTCTTCAAAAGCCTTTAATTCTTCCAGACAAATTCGATGCGTGGTACAGGCCGATGCAGGAGGTGTATAATGGTTACTAAGTTTTCTGATCTCAAATAACAGTTGTCCTGCTTTGTCATGTTCTGCTTCCATCATATGTATGGGAGCATTTAAAAAGCCTGGTGCCATCATAGAAAGCTGCTGTTTGTTTTGTATGCCAGCAATTTCTTTTATCCTTGGAAATAATATTTTCTCCTCTTTTTCCATATGTGGTAAAAGTTCTGCCATCACTTCTTTAAAGAGTAAGAATATATTTTCCATATGCGGATATTTTTCACCATGTTTCGTATAAACTTTTTCAATATGCGACATAATCACTGGCATGGTATTTTTAACATAGAAATGGTGATGAATAAGTATATAGGCGATCAACTGTTCCGCATCCATCTCTGTAAATGGTAATACTGGCTTTGATTTTGTTGTTAGTTGCGTCATTTCCATGGCTATCTCAGTAGCGGAAAGATTTTTTTCAGCACATGCTTCTGCCAGTGTTTTATTTCCTCTGCAACAAAAATCGAGGCTATACTTTTCAAATACTGGAATATAAGCATGATTCGATAATGCGATACCAGCTAATGTTTGATCTTCAAAACTTGCCATAAAAATATAATTTAGAAACAAAGGTCATCTTCTGAACTTGCCAACTTTATGATTCAACGCAGTTCACTTAAATTTTCCGAATCGAGTATTCAACAATATAATGCCGCTAAACATGGTAAGGGCTGCCAATAGAAGGCTATTGTCTATCTGAGGAATAATTTGGTAGTTAAGACCGGCAACTCCCTGCATCATCAATAATAGCTCATTTAATACGATGCCCCCAACAAATAACCTGATACCCCAAACCATTGATCTGTAAATGGGTAATAATTGATATGCAAGGATGAAGCCTATAAGGAATACAGTAACAACTCCAAGTAAAACGAGGTGCAGATATCCTATAACGATGGGCCTGAATCCGAAAGCCAGTTGGCTTAAAGCAGGAATGGTAGAACCTAATTGGAGCAATAATTTGATAGTACAGGCTATAGCTGCAAGTACCAATAACCATCTGCCGGATAAGGGGATGATTGTTTGCAGCAATGAATGATTTTTATAAAGAAGACGTATAAATATTAACCAACCTCCAAACTGAAAAATAGCAGCTAATACAACCAGCCAATACAACATGAAATGAAGCGGCAACCACAATGCGGAAAGAAAATAAGCAGGGATACATGCCAGTGACATTATCAGCACAATTTGTTTGAGTGATTTTGTTAACGCAGCAAGATGTTCCAGTTTTGACATAAATAAACCAAGAATGGAAAAAAAGAACCAGCCATTATATTGGAAATGCAGAAAAAGATACACAGCAACCAGGTATGCATTTTGGTTAACCGTTTTTGTTGCCATCATGTAAGCCAGGGCAAAAGCACCTGCAGAGGAGATCGTATTGAATATCAGTGCCGATTGGAAACAAAGTTTACTTGGGGTATTATCTTTGTATCTATTCAAGTCTTTCCAAAATCTTACCGCAAAAACATATCCTGTACAAATGGAAAGTGTTGAAAAACTGATAGACCAAATACCATAACCCTGTAAAGGAAAACTGATCAACATGCCATAAGCGGTGATCAGGTTGATAATCAGTAAAAATCGGTATTTCTTAAAAAAAGAGGGTCTGTTTTCAAAGGATAAATAGTGAATCATCAAAACCATCAGCGAATGTGTGATCCAACCTGCAAAAGCAAAATGAGAATGCCCATGCAATAAATGTTTCTGATCGATAAATGGAAGGGAAAAAGCTATTTTGTATCTGAGTATTACCCCAATTCCTGCAATGAGCAGCAGGTTGAAAAATGAAATTTTAAGCCAAAGATGAATAGGAGTGCGCATAGCCGTCATTTCCTACAAAGGAATGGCTATATACTGTGGGGCATTATGACTGCAATCATAATTTAACAATACACTTTTCCTTTGTCAATTACCAGTTCGCCTTTATCATGCATGCTCCGTATTGCCCTGATAACGGTTTCTACTCGTAAGCCGGTCATATCTGCAATTTGTTGTCTGGTCAATTTCAATTGATGGCATTCGGGACAGATATTTTTCTTTTCTTTTTTTAGATAAGTGAGTAAAGTTGCAATACGTGCTTCTGGTGCTTGCATGGCAACAGATTTCAATAAAAGAAACTTGGATCTAACCCTTTTGGCGAGTAAGCGGCTGAATGAAAATTGAATTTCTGGATTGTCTTTGAGCAATTGCAAGAAAGACGATTTTTGTAACCTGATGATAACAGAATCTTCCTCTGTTATGGCGGTGGCTGCAAAAGGGCCGTCGTCAAATAAGGGCATTTCTCCAAAACATTCTCCTGGCTCTATGATTGTTTGAATAAATTCATGTCCTTCGTCATCTATATTCACCCAACGCACTGTACCACTCACTAATTGCATATAAAATTGACAAATAGTTCCCTCCCTGAAAATAATTTCACCGGCCGTTAATTTTTTATAGGCACCTCCGCAAGCAAGTAACAGGTCGATATCAATCATCATACAAAATGTTTTGGTCATCCAAAACTATCAATCTATCCGTTGATTCTTGATGATAGCCATCAGTAGGAGGTATGATTAAAATCATCTTTAGCCGGAGATCTGTGCTGTTAAGCTAACAATTTATTTCAAAAGCAGCCTTATTTTTCATTTAAAGACCATTTCCCTTAAATCTATGATTGAACGCATAAAATGCCAGAGAATGCCTTCTTAATCTTGTGTACTGAATTTATTAAAATCAACAAAAAACTGTTTATGAAAAAATTTCTTTCAGCATTGATAATGGTTCTAGCACTTTATGCTTGTGGTAACAACGGAGAGTCGGCAGTAAAACCCGAGGAAACTGAAACCAAAAATGAATCCAACGGCAATCCCTCTTATGATCCAAAAAGGGGTGAGGGTAAATTTAAAACTGTTGACATAGCCCCAACATTGGATATCGCTAAGGCAGAATCCGGAAGCAAAGTATTTAGTGTAAAATGTAGTAGCTGTCACAAGTTAACTGATGAAAAACTGGTTGGCCCGGGTTGGAAAGGCGTAACCAGCAGAAATACGGCTCCCTGGATCATGAATTTCATCACGAATACAGATGAAATGCTGACAAAAGACCCCAAAGCACAGGCGCAATTAGAGATTTGTCTAGTACGTATGCCTAATCAAAATCTGAGTGATGACGAAGCCAGAAACCTTTATGAGTTTATGCGGAAAAATGATGACGTTAAATAGTGTTGTTCTTTAAATAGAATATTTAAATCAATTCTTAATGCAACCTTCTAAATTTTCTTATATGAAAAAATCAAATCTTCAAGTGATCGCCTTTTTGGCTTTCATAATAGTTATGAGCCTGCTATCCTGCAAACCCAAAAATGCCGGTAATGCGGTAAATGCTGATGCAGCAGCAAAAGCTTATGTAGCACCGGGCAAATACGATACATATTATAATTTTGTTTCCGGCGGTTTTAGCGGTCAAATGGCTGTTTATGGCTTACCGAGTGGCAGATTATTAAGGGTAATTCCTGCTTTCTCAGTAGATCCTGAAAAAGGCTATGGCTACAGTGAAGAAACAAAACCTATGTTAAACACTTCTCATGGTTTTGTACCCTGGGATGATTTACACCATCCCGAACTTTCCCAAACCAATGGAGAAATAGATGGTCGTTGGCTATTTGGCAATGCTAATAATACACCAAGGGTTGCCAGGATTGACCTTAAGACTTTTCGTACCTCTGAAATTATAGAATTACCGAATAGTGCCGGAAATCACTCTTCTCCTTTTATTACAGAAAATACAGAATATGTAATTGCAGGAACCAGATTTAGCGTTCCTCCTGATAATGTAAACGGTGATATCCCCATTAATACCTATAAACAAAATTTTAAAGGCACATTAAGTTTTATCAGTGTTGACAAAGCCGATGGTAAAATGGATATTGCTTTTCAAATCCAATGCCCTGGTGTTAATTTCGATTTAAGCCATTCCGGTAAAGGAAAATCAAACGGCTGGTTCTTCTTTAGCTGTTACAATACAGAACAGGCAAATACTTTGTTAGAAGTTAATGCTTCACAACGTGATAAAGATTTTATCATGGCAGTGAACTGGAAAAAAGCAGAAGAATACCTGAAAGCAGGTAAAGGAAGAAAACAATCTGTAAAATATGCCAGTAACAGGTATGACGAAAAAACGCATACTGCTACCTCTACTATTAAAACAGAAGTAATTGTACTTGATGCAAAAGAATTAAAGGATATCTGTTATTTTATTCCCTGCCCTAAATCGCCTCATGGTTGCGATGTAGATCCTACAGGAGAATACATTGTAGGTAGTGGAAAATTAGCTGCCCTGATTCCTGTATTTAGTTTCGACAAAATGCAAAAGGCAATTGCTGCAAAAGATTTTGCAGGAGAATATGAAGGTATTCCGGTAATCAAGTATGAGTCTGCTTTGTACGGTGAAGTTAAAAAACCAGGTCTTGGGCCACTACATACAGAATTTGATGGTAAAGGAAATGCGTATACTTCTTTCTTTGTTTCCAGTGAAGTAGTAAAATGGAATATCAAAGACCTGAAAGTATTAGATCGTGTTCCTACTTATTATTCTGTGGGACATATATGTATCCCGGGTGGAGACAGCAAAAAACCATCTGCCAAATACCTGATCGCTTATAATAAAATTACCAAAGATCGTTATTTGCCTACCGGACCAGAATTAGCTCAAAGTGCACAACTGTATGATATTAGTGGCGATAAAATGCAATTGATCCTTGACTTCCCAACCATTGGTGAGCCACACTATGCGCAGGCGGCTGAGGCAGATATTATCAGAAAAAATTCAGTTAAGTTTTATAAAATTGAAGAAAACAAACATCCTTATGTTACTATGGGAGAAGGTAATGCCAAAGTGGTACGTGAAGGGAATAAAATACATGTTTATATGAGCTCTATACGGTCTCACTTTTCACCCGACAATATTGAAGGGATAAAAGTAGGTGATGAAGTATATTTTCATGTAACAAACTTAGAGCAGGATTGGGATGTGCCACATGGATTTGCTGTTAAAGGAGCACAGAATGCGGAATTATTGATCATGCCGGGTGAAACACAAACCTTAAAGTGGACACCATCTAAAGCAGGTATGTATCCAATATACTGTACCGATTTCTGTAGTGCACTGCACCAGGAAATGCAGGGATATGTTAGGGTTTCTCCTGCCGGAAGCAATGTTCCTTTAACTTTTAGTATGGGAACCAATGTGCCAAAAGTTGAAGGAGCTGAAAAAACGAATAAATAAATAAAAAAACTGTTCAGGGCATTTGCTAAATTAAATTGGTTTTTATCCTGAACAGTTTTTGATTTACCATATGATTTTATTTTAAAATAATCGCTCTAACATGTATTCACTTAAAGCTATTTCCCGGATCATGTTGCTGATTAGCGGTGCCGCTTTGTTAATTGTTTTGATTGTTCCCATGTGGCGTATTGAACTAGATGCACCGCAATATCCGGAAGGGTTAATGCTTTTGATTTATGCTAATAAATTAGGGGGAAACGTTGACATCATCAACGGTCTCAACCATTATATCGGGATGAGAACATTACATGACAAGGATTTTGTAGAGTTTGCCGTTTTACCCTGGATTATCGTTTTCTTTAGTATCGCTCTTGTATTTGTAAGTATTTTAAATAAAAGAAAATGGCTGAACCTGCTTTTTGTTTTATTTGTATGCTTTGGTGTACTTGCCATGGTTGATTTCTGGCGCTGGGAATATAGTTACGGTCACGACCTAAATCCGGACGCTGCCATTCGCATTCCTGATATGGCCTATCAGCCTCCTTTGATAGGGTTTAAACAACTACTCAATTTTGGTGCTTATTCTATTCCTGATATTGGTGGTTGGATTTTTATAGGGGTAGGTGCTGTACTTCTAACGCTGGTTATTTATGAACAGCGCAGGCTTAAAAAATTTAAACTGAATTTGGGTACTATCAATTTCTTTTTTGTCATCCTATTGCTAATTTCTGCAACCGGTTGTAAGGCCGGACCTGAAGCATTAAAAATCGGGAAAGACAATTGTTATTTCTGCAAAATGACAATTAGTGATATTCGATTCGGTGCCGAAATCGTTTCAACAAAAGGCAAGGTTTTTAAATTTGATGACATACAATGCCTTTTGAATTCTTTGCAGGCTAAACAATTGGCTAATCAGGATATAAAGGAAATGTATGTTAGTGATTATAGCGGAGATCATTCACTAATACCCATAAAACAGGCTTTGTTACTTTCTAGCGAATTATTCCGCTCGCCTATGAATGGAAATATTGCGGCCTTTAGTTCAGAAGAAAATAGTAACAGGATTGCAGCAGAATTAAATGCCACTAAAGTGAACTGGGATCAATTGAGCAAATGAGAAAATGTATTTTCATACTAACTCTTTTATACCCATTTGTTTTTTTGCATGCCAGCACATGGGTTGTTGGGAAAAACAAAAAGATCCAAACAATTACTGTAGCTATACAATTGGCCAAACCTGGTGATACTATTCTGGTAGATCCGGGCAATTACCGCGAGAAAAACCTGCTAGTAAATAAAAAATTATACCTCAAAGGAATTGGTTACCCGGTTTTAGATGGAGAAAAAACATATGAAATTATCTCTGTAAAAGCGAATGGCACTGTTATTGACGGCTTCAAACTAATACATTCCGGTGTTTCCAGTATGGATGATATGGGAGGCATAAAAATTTATGATTGCAGGGATGTTTTGATTATTAATAATATTCTGGAAGACACTTTTTTTGGAATTTATGTTCAGTTCGGGAAGCACTGCACCATTAAAAATAACCGGTTAAGCGCTTTTAGTTTGGAAGAACAACAAAGTGGTAATGGTATTCATTGCTGGAAAAGTGACAGCTTGAATATTAGCGACAATACAATTACCGGACATAGAGACGGTATTTATTTTGAATTTGTAACAAATTCACAGATTCGAGGTAATGTGTCGTATAAGAACATACGGTATGGCCTGCATTTTATGTTTTCTAATAACGATTTCTATGTATCAAACCATTTTAAAAATAATGGAGCCGGGGTAGCAGTAATGTTTTCTCATGGTGTAAAAATGTTCAATAATTTATTTGACGAAAACTGGGGGGATGCGGCATATGGTCTTTTACTAAAAGAAATTTCGGATAGTGATATTACTGGCAACACTTTTGTTAAAAACACCAGTGGCATCTATATGGAAGGAGCCAGTAGAATTCAAGTAAAGAGAAACAAGTTTTACAATAACGGATGGGGCATGAAGATCCAGGCAAGTTGTATGGATGTTACGGTAACCCATAATAATTTTATTGGTAACACATTTGATGTTAGCACCAATGGCTCCTTGGTTTTGAATACGTTTGATGATAATTTCTGGGACAAGTACGAAGGTTATGATCTGAACAAAGATCATATTGGCGATATTCCTTACAGACCGGTTAGCATGTATTCTATGATCGTAGAAAAAAATCCTCCAGCCATGCTTTTGTTCAGGAGTTTTTTTACAACCCTTTTAGATAAAACCGAAAAAGTTTTGCCAAGCTTAACACCTGAAGGCCTAAAGGATAACAGGCCTCTGATGAAGAGACAGTTTTAAACATTGTACAAAAATTCATTCATTGTACTCAGATATCGTTAGCTATGATTATTGCCAGCAATGTTTCTAAACAATACGGAAAATTATTAGCCCTTGATAATATTTCAGTAACCTGCAATAAAGGTGAATGTATTGCTTTGGTTGGGCCTAATGGCAGTGGTAAAACAACCTTAATTAAAAGCATACTTGGAATGGTGGTTCCCGACAGTGGCTTTATTACTTTCAATGGACATAATATATTACATGACTGGCTATACCGGAAACATATTGGTTATATGCCTCAGATTGGCCGTTATCCGGATAATATGTCAATTGGACAAGTGCTGGATATGATGAAAGATATCAGAGAACACAAAGGGGGGCTGGATGAGGAACTTATCCATTCATTCGGGTTGATGGAACAAATGAAAAAGAAGATGCGGACCTTGTCTGGAGGTACCAGGCAAAAAGTAAGTGCTTCGCTAAGTTTTCTCTTCAACCCGGAAGTATTGATTTTAGATGAACCCACTGCCGGACTGGATCCTGTTGCTTCAGAAATTTTGAAGGAAAAAATAATTGCCGAGAAGAAAAAGGGTAAACTAATCATGATCACCTCCCATGTGTTAAGTGAACTTGATGATATTGTATCTCAGGTTATTTACATGCAGGAAGGGGTAATCCGATTCCATAAATCAATGGAAGACTTAAGAAAAGATACGGGTGAACAAAAACTAGCCAAAGCAATTGCCAGTGTAATGTCAAAATCTATTACATGAAAAAGATCATCAAATATGTAATGACCGATATTCTGCAAAACAGAATAGTTTTGGTTTATACCATCTTTTTGTTGGTAACATCATTTAGTATTTTTAGCCTGGAAGACAATAATAGCAAAGGTTTATTGAGTTTGTTAAATATCATACTGCTGATTGTGCCACTGGTTTCTGTTATCTTTTCCACCATTTATGTATACAATAGTGCTGAGTTCCTTGAATTGTTAGTGAGTCAGCCACTAAAACGAAAGGCAATCTGGTTGAGTCTTTTTGCCGGACTTTCAGGCTCTCTAACCATTTCTTTTTTTATAGGTTGTGGAATCCCCATACTTATATACCAATTTAATGCTATTGGTTTTATGATGCTGGGTACAGGCATATTGCTAAGTGTAATTTTTGTTGCTATTGCTATGTTAGCTGCTGTGCAAACGAGGGATAAGGCTAAAGGCATTGGGGTGTCAATTCTATTGTGGTTATATTTTTCTATTTTATTCGACGGCCTGGTTTTATTCGCTTTATTCCAGTTTGCTGATTATCCTTTAGAGAAAGCAATGATTGTTGTTAGTGCTTTTAATCCCATTGATCTTTCCCGTATTTTGGTGCTTTTGCATTTAGATGTATCGGCTATGATGGGCTATACGGGTGCTATATTTAAAGATTTTTTTGGAACAGTATTAGGTATAGCCACATCATTCAGTGTTCTTTTATTATGGATATTATTTCCGGTATGGATGGCTACCAATAAGTTTAACAATAAGGATCTTTAGAATTTTTCATGTTTTTTTAAAAGCTTCTATTCGTTTTATTATGCTACTGAGAAAAAAATAGGTATGAAAAAAGACATTCAATCCAGGGCAGATATAGAACAGATGGTTACTTTGTTCTATAAAAATGTAGTAGCAGATGATGTTATTGGATTTATTTTCACAGACATCGTGAAAATGAATTGGGAAAGCCATTTGCCCATCATGTGTGACTTTTGGGAGAATGCTATTTTTTTTACAGGATCCTACACAGGTAACCCGATGAACTTGCATAAACACTTACACCATATCAGACCGCTTGAATCCAAACATTTCCAGCAATGGACCTTTCTGTTTGCCAAAACAGTAGATGCCCTATTTAAAGGGAAGAATGCCAAACTGATCAAGCAACGCGCCATTAGTATTGCTCAAATATTAGAAGCAGGAGTTTTGCAACACAGGAATGAACAGGATGCTGTTTACTAAAATAAAAAAGCATGAATTAGATAATCCATGCTTTTAACTTAAAAACAAAAAATACTAATTCTTTGCAGGAGGAGGTAGTAAAACACCATCAATCACATGAATGATACCATTTGATGCGGGTACTGAGGCAACAACTGTTGCAGTTCCATTCAACATAATTTTACCGTCTTTAATTGTTACTGTTATGTTGCCGCCGTTTACCTGACCAAGTATTTGGCCATCTGTTAAGGCTTCTGCCTTATATACACCAACTGAAACATGGTATTGAAGTATATCTGCTAATGCTTCTTTTTTCTCAGGTTTTAATAGCCCTTCCACTGTTCCGGCAGGCAATTTATCAAAAGCAGCATTGGTTGGTGCAAATACGGTAAACGGACCTGCATTACTTAAAACATCAACCAGTTCTGCTGCTTTTACGGCGGCTACCAGAGTTGTATGGTCTTTACTCCCAATGGCAACCTGTACCACATTTTTTTGGGATAGGTCGTCTTGAACGGCAGACTGTCCGGCACCTGGTTCTGCAGAAACTGATGCAGTTCCTGAATCGGTTGCGGTGTTTTCACTACAGCTTTGCAACATTAGTATGGTGCAACCTGCAAAAACAAGGAATATTTTTTTCATAAAGCAGATTTGGTTAATAATGAACCAAATCTATTTAATGTAAGTCCCTTAGTTTGTGATTTCAATCATAAAATGTAAATAAGTATCAATTTTTTTATAAAACCCATAAAAAAAGAGAAACCAATCGTTTCTCCTTTTGATAATATTTCAATTTAAATAACGGATTAATTGCCGTCTTCCGGTAAAATATCAGTTCTGTTTGCCTCATTTTGAGGGGCTACATAGATCGTTTGGTGGTAGAACTTAGTAGAAGGTTTCACTTCGTTTAGTTTTTCCTGGAAAATGGACAGGTAATTATTGTCCTTATTGTTTTTATTGAAAACATCTTTCAATTGTGCGAAAAGGTCGGATGATGATGCTTCAAAAACAGAAGTTTCCAAACTCAGCAATTTAATATTTGCCTCTACAAACTGGTTCATTTCTGTATTGATGATGGTACAATGTATGTTTCCTTTTACAATGGAATCCTTACAAAGATTTACACGTAAACTATATACAGAACCTTCAAATTCTCCTTCTACCTTAATGTCATTGCAAATGATCACACCGCGAATGATACCTGTAGGGGTTATATGAATGGTTTTCTTACTATATAAAACACCATTGAAATTACCATCGAGGATGATATCGTTTTCTGAATCCAGCACACCGGAAATATTGGTAGAACTGGTGATGAAAAGCTGTTTTTCATCTGATGAACTTTGGGTAGAAAATCCAGAATTTGGATCATGTAATAATTGCTCCCGGAACTTATTCATTTGTCAATTTTAAGGTTTTGTTGAAACAAAATTATTAAACCAACTGAAAAGGTAATAATTTTTAGCAATATAGCAGTTTCAGACCATAATTTTTTCATCAATCATGAAAACATAACGCAGGATGATACAAAAACGTAGAAGATTGGCTATATTGAAGGCTCATTTTATCCGCTAATATCCTATGTTATTTAAAAAAGCAGAAGCCCCAGCCGAAATGTTACCTGCGGTTCAGGTAGTGTCGGGGGGTGTTTATTTTGGTATCATCAAAACCACTTCTCCCATTAGAATTGAAGGCGATTTCAAGGGCATCATATTTTGTACCAATAAAGTGATCATCGATAAGAAAGCTTCTGTAAATGGCGATATACTTTGTCACGACATCGTTATAGGGGGTATCATTGAAGGAAATGTTATTTGCAAGAACAAATGTTCTCTTAATGAAGATGCTATTGTAAATGGCATTGTACGAACTGCCAAATTCGAAAACGGCGAGAATAGTTCTGTTACCGGGCATGTTTATGTGAACAAGGAAAACATGAATATTGATGTGGATGAATACTATGAACTATTCAACAAAAAAGAAACCCTCGAAAAAATTAAGGCAGAATACTTCTCCTTACCCCAAAAGTTAATTCTCATCACCTAATGATTGTTTCAGTCGTTTCCTTCTTTAAAATTTCTACATAATCTGTGCAATTCTGTGTAATCTGTGGCAATAATCTTATAACAACTAGATTATTTAGCCTGAATCGGATAAATTTGCCCTTTCATCACACTATTGGCATAAATGAAAGAGAAGCTTGGGCAATTGGCAGAACAAATGGAAGGAGATCTTTATACAGATAAAACGATCCGTACCCTTTATGCTACCGATGCTTCCGCTTACCGCGAAATGCCCTTGGCAGTAGCTATCCCTAAAACAAAATCTGATATAGTTAAACTAATTCATTTTGCGCATGCCAATAAAACTTCCATTATCCCTAGAACGGCAGGCACATCGTTGGCCGGACAAGTAGTAGGCAATGGTATCATTGTAGATGTTTCAAAACATTTTACAGAAATCATCGAGCTAAATCAGCAGGAAAAATGGGTGCGTGTGCAACCAGGTGTGATCAGAGATGACTTGAATAATTTTCTGCAGCCCTATGGTCTCATGTTTGGACCGGAAACGTCTACCGCAAACCGCGCAATGATTGGTGGGATGGTGGGTAATAATTCCTGTGGTTCCAATTCTGTTGTATACAGAAGTACCCGGGAACATTTGCTGGAAGCAACTGGCTTATTGAGTGATGCATCTGAAATTAAGTTTCAGGCTTTAACAACCGAAGAGTTTCATGCCAAATGCGAATTGAATAACCTGGAAGGAAATGTTTACAAACAAACCAGAACCCTATTAGGCAACTACCAATGCCAAGAAGAAATTCGCAGACAATTCCCTAAGAAGTCTGTTGAAAGAAGAAATACCGGTTATGCCGTTGATCTATTGATCGATACAGATCCTTTTGTTGCCGGAACCGAGCCATTTAATTTTTGCAAATTGATTGCCGGATCGGAAGGTACTTTGGCATTTTTGACAGAGATAAAATTGAACCTGGTAGATCTACCTCCCAGGGAAACAGGTTTATTGTGTGTGCATTTTCATACCATCGATGAATCATTGCGTGCAAACCTGATAGGTTTAAAATACCATCCACGCGCAAGTGAGTTGATCGATCATTATATTTTAGAATGCACCAAGGGTAATATCGAACAAAATAAGAATCGATTTTTTGTACAAGGTGATCCGGGTGCCATACTGGTGATTGAATTTTCAAAAGAAACAAGGGAAGAAATACTGGTCATCACCCAACAAGTAGAAGCAGAGATGCGGGAAGCCGGATTGGGCTATCATTTTCCTGTGTTATTTGGGAACGATACTAAAAAGATATGGACCCTTCGTAAAGCCGGCCTGGGTTTACTGAGTAATCTTCCAGGTGATGAAAAAGCAGTTCCTGTTATCGAAGATACCGCAGTGGCTGTAGAAGATCTGCCTGCATATATTCGCGAATTCAATGAGATCCTTACCAGGCATGGGTTGCATTCTGTACATTATGCGCATGCCGGGTCTGGTGAATTGCACCTGCGACCTATCATCAATTTAAAAACAGTAGAAGGTAACCGGTTGTTTCGTGCTATTGCGGAAGATGTGGCTACCCTGGTTGAAAAATACAATGGTTCATTAAGTGGGGAACATGGTGACGGAAGATTGCGAGGTGAGTTTATCAAGCAAATGGTGGGAGAGAAGAATTACCAGCTTTTGCAGGA
>CALRUV010000043.1:0-18421 GCA_943371455.1 Chitinophaga pinensis
GGTATATCCCAGTCATTTTCTTTTTTGTCCCAACCACCATCAAACCAAAGCTCACAGATTTCACCATAATTGGTCATCAATTCCGTTAATTGATTTTTCATGTACTTGTTATACTCAGGTGTATTCTTATAAGTTGGTTCATGTCTATCCCACAATGAATAATACAAGCCAAGTTTAAGGCCATATTTTTTACAGGCTTTTGCTACTTCCTTAACAATATCGGTTTTTACGGGAGATGAAGCCACGTCATAATCAGTAAAATCACTGTTCCATAAGCAAAACCCATCGTGGTGTTTGGTTATCAGAATCACATATCTAAAACCCGCATCCTTAGCCACTTTAACCCACTGATCACAATCCAAATTTGTGGGATTGAAGGTAGTTGCAGGCAAGCTACCATTTGACCATTCAATTTCATTAAAGGTATTGATACCAAAATGTATAAACATTCCATAACCCCGTTCTACCTGGCTTAGCTGTGATTTGTTCAGTTTACTTGATGGGGTTGGCTGGGCTGATGCATTTTCAGCTAGTAAAAAAATAAATAATACTATTGAAATAAATGATTTCATTGAGAAGTGATTTTAGTTATGCCACATGCGCTCATCAAATCATAGCATTAACAATGAATAGGGCTTGCCGGAGTGGCAAAGGGCCCCCGCTGAAAGAAGCAGGAGCCCTGAAACGACTGCCAAATCGAATGCTAACTATGCGAATTGCATTTTTAGGCCAAGCCAGTAATTTTAGTTGTTTGCCCGGGTAAATCAAATCATTTATTTCCAAGCCGAATTTTGCTCTAACTTTTTATTGATATCTAATTCCCTAAGCGGAATAGGTAAAGTTTCAGACTTACGTTGACGGTAAACAGGTGTATAACCAGGTGCAGCATCAGCAGTCATACGCTGGTAAGCCTGAGGCATTTGTCCCCATCTTTTCAGGTCAAAAAAGCGTAGACCTTCAAAAGCCAATTCCACCCTGCGTTCATGCCTGATAACCGCTATCATTTGGTCTTTGTTTAATCCTGTGCCTTCTGCTATTTCAACCGTTGGCATACTTACTCTTGCCCTTACCTGGTTTACTAATGGATAGGCTTCGGCTTGTCTGCCCAATTCGGCTAGCGCTTCAGCACGCATGAGCAACACATCTGCGTAACGAATAACATAAAAATCCTGACCACCTGGTGAGGCAACCCCAATGCCAGTTGGAGAAGGACCTGTTCTTACATATTTTCTCTGACCATATTTAGTAGGTGTATTACCAGTAAATGCCCTATTAAGATTGGTAATGAAAATATCACCAGTGAAGTATACAGATGATGTTAAACGTGGGTCTCTATTTAAATTTTCCTTTGTAGCATTGTATAGCGGCGAAGAAGTGATGGGCTTACCATCAGTACAATAAAAATCTTTAATCAGATTTTTCATTGGAACCATATCAATTTTGGGTGACCCTTCGTAGGTTCCAGAAAATAGTTCTCCATTATTAGACACTGTAAATGTAAATCGAATTGAAAAAACAATGTCTTTGTTTGTTTCACCGGCAGGGGTAAACTGAGTGGCATAATTACCAGTAAGGTTATAACCTAAGGTAAGCATTTGGTCAGTGGCGGCAATCACAGCAGCGTAATTCTTAGTGTACAATTGTATACGTGCCAGTAAACCAAGGGCAGCACCTTTGGTTGCATACCCATATTGCGCGGCGGGATAAGAGGCAGGTAAATCAACTGCCGCCTCCGTTAAATCTTTAACAATAGCATCTTTAATTTCATTAAAACTATTTTTTGGAACAAATGCATTATCCAGCGTTTGAACATTTAGAATTAATGGAGCCTCTTCAAAATAAAGAGCAATATTAAAATAAAATAAAGCGCGGAGGAATTTAGCCTCAGCTATAAAACTGGCCTTTTTGGCAGCAGAGATTTTAGTTTCGGGAATTGAAGCTATTTTTTCTAAGGCAAGGTTTGCACGTGCAATTCCTCTGTAGCTTGCAACCCAAAGCCCTTCGAACTGCCAGTTACTAGGATCGATCCTTCCCATTACATAATCGCCCGGACCTTCCCAAGTCCAGTTGTTAAAGATATTATCACTGAGCCCATCATACAATGGCAATCCTGCGGCACCATTTAGTGAACCGCTGTACAATGACCTATCCTGAAGTGCATCATAGATACCGTTGATACCTAATTGAGCGTCTTGTTCCGTCTTCCAAAAACTGCCTTCTGCTAATTGCGTTAGCGAATCTTTTTGCAGGAAATCTTTTTTGCAACCAGCACTAAAGCTTATGATGAAAGCAAGCGCTACATAAATATGGTTCTTTTGCATATATTAAAATTTGAGGTTTATACCAGTTGTAAATACTTTATATAAAGGTGTTAATAGATCAGTGTTTCCGCCCGAAGACCTTTCAGGATCAAAATTCTTGAATTTAGTGAATGTTAACAGATTTTGACCACTTATGAATATACGTAGTTTTTGAATTCCTGCTTTTTTACTGATATCCATTGGAAGACTGTAGCCCAATTCAATATTTCGTAGCCTCAAATAAGATACATCTTCTACATAAAAGTCGGAAAATTGAGCATTATTTATACCACCTACCCGTGGAAGAGTGGTAGAAGGCTTTTCTGGTGTCCAACGATCAATCCAGTAAGCCAATGCATTGTTGCGATCTCCTTCTAAAGGTGTTTGGCCATTAGAGTTCAAAATACGATCCAGTTTGCCTACACCTTGAAAAACAACATTCATATCAAAGCCTTTATATTCAAAGCTGGCATTAAAACCGTAAATCCACCGCGGATAGGGATTACCTATCACTACTCTATCATTGGCATCAACGATACCATCGGGTATATTTTTGGGGCCAGAAATATCGGCATATTGGATGTCACCAGGTTTTGTAATAGTTGAACCAAACTGTCTGGGGGCAGCAGCCACTTCTTGTGCTGTTTGGAAAATACCAATTTTCCTATAACCATAATAAGCATTCAAAGGCTGACCAATACGTATTATAGTTGTTCCGCCAATGGTTTCAGTAGCACTTGGTCCAAGATCGGTAACTTTATTATCAGCCATCCAGGTTACGTTACCAGAAACTGTCATTTTAAGTTTGCCAAAATTAGTTCGGTAAGCAGCATTCACTTCCACACCTTCATTAAGCATACTTGCAGAGTTTCTTGCAGCAAGTGATGATACACCTATCGTGCTGGGAAGCGGGAAAGACGCATACAGAATATCAGAGCTATTCCTACGGAAATAGTCAGCATTAATGAGCAATTTGTTGCCTAACAAACCCAAATCCATCCCAATATTTAATTGAGAAGTTTCCTCCCATTTAACAAATGGATTTGCCAGAACTGTAAGGGCAACTCCACCTAGTACCAAATCATTTCCAACTGTATAATCTATATTATTACTGCCTAAATTTTGGTTGTAGAGATAGTTAGCAATTCGGTCATTACCACTTAATCCCCAGCTTGCCCTCAATTTCAAGCTGCTGATAGCATTAACTTTTTGCATGAAATTTTCTTTGTCAACATTCCAGCCAGCTGAAAAAGATGGGAAGGTTCCATAGCGGTTATTGGCTCCGAATCTTGAAGAGCCATCTCTACGAATATTTGCTTCAAAAAGGTACTTTTCTCTAAAATTATAATTGACCCTGCCAAAGAATGATTGTAGCGATACTTCATCAGCACTTCCTGATACTTGAGGATTTGCAACTCCCCCGCCATTAAACTCCCGCAATGCATCGGAAGGAAATCCCTGCAAAGAGCCAGAGAATCCATCATTCCGGTCATAAATGGCCGAATAACCTACCAACGCATTGATTTTATGATCGCCTAACTGCTTTTGGTACCTAAGAATATTCTCGTTCTGCAAGCGATAAAATATGCTGTAGTTATTTGAAAGTGAATTAGAAACATCGGAAACCACTACCCTGTTTTCCCAATCCAAATCTAAACGGGTTGGAGAATAATTGGAGGTATTATTGGTATTGATATTTGCAGAACCACTGACCTCAAAGCTAAAATCCTTTAAAAAAGTAGCTGTTAAAGCTATGCGGTTACTGGTATTTATATTGTCATTTTCATAATCACCAAATTGTCCTCTCCAAAGAGGATTATTGATTCGTAATGAAGCCTGGTTTGGATATAAATATGAACCATCCACAAATCCATAATTACCATTTGGATAATAAGCAGGAACAGTTGGTTGAGAACGCTGGAATTGATTAATGATGCCTGTTTCGCCAGTTATAGCTCCAGGACCGCCTACTGGGCCTGTAAATCTTGCCCAAAAAGTGTTTGAATTAAAGTCAACAGAAAGCCAGTTGGATGCCTTGGTATTTAAATTAATACCCAGTGAATATCTATTATTCTTAAACTTTCCACGTACTATAGCATCCTGCGACAGAACGCCCGCTGAAATCCTAAAACTAGTGTTTTCACTTCCGCCTGAAACAGAAAGATAGTGCTGCTGAATAGGAGCATCACGCAAAATTTCTTTTGCCCAATCGGTATTGGCAAATCTTTCGGGGGCACTTCCGGTGCGAATAGCTTCAATATCACTAGGTCTGTAACGCTCAACAGGGTTTGTAGGTGTAGCATTACGTAGTTTTTCATTAAAAAGTAATGCATAATTTAAACCATCCAAATACTTCGCTACGGTAGTTACGCGCTGAAATCCAGCGTAATTGTTGTAATCAAAACTCACTTTTCCCTTTTTACCTTTTTTAGTGGTAACCAATATTACCCCATTGGCACCTCTTGCACCATAGATAGCAGATGCAGATGCGTCTTTTAATACAGTAATGGTTTCAATATCGGTGGGAGATAGATTATTAAATTCAGACAATCCATTGTATTGGATATTATCAATTACTACAAGGGGTGTAGAATTTCCAAATGTACCCTGACCTCTTATTAGGATAGTAGAGTTATCACTACCGGGTAGGCCATTACCCTGCGTTAGCTGAACGCCTGCAAATTTACCATACATCAATTGAGCAGAGTTGGTAACGGGTTGGTTTACCGCTTCAGTGAACCTTACTGTTTGTACGGCTCCAGTAAGGTTTACTTTTTTCTGCTGGTTGTAACCAACTACCACCACTTCATCCAAATTTACTACACCAGGCACAAGTCGAACTTCAAATGACTTTTTAGTACCCAGTTCAACAGAAATTGTGTTATACCCAATAACACTTACTTTAATAGTAACGGCATTATTGCGTGTAAAGGAAAATTTACCATCAGCACCAGAAAGTACCGAACGGGTTCCAGGCAAAATCTGAATGGTGGCCGACTGAATGGGCAGCCCATCCTTTTCGTCTAAAACAGTTCCTGATACTAGATCAGTCTGGGCAATTGATTTGACGGGCACAAAAAACAAGCTAAGCCCGAATAGACAGAACATAAAAAATAGATTCTTTCTCATAATGGCAAGAAATTTAAAAGCAGTTAGAACAATCTTAAATAATATTTGAAATTAGCATATGATTGTGAGTTCTGAGGGGTAAAGTTAGGTCAAATGATGGGTGGAAACAGGTCAATAGTTCAAAGAAATGGCAATCTCGCGTTCAAAAAACTTAGGCTAGTTCAAAAACCAACTTTTGAAAAGATTTACACAATAAAGTGATTTATTATCTGATCTAATACCCCTGCTTAACCGGACAATTATCCTCCTTTTCAAAATCTAAAATTTTTAGAAAGTAGGCAAACTATTTTTTCTTTTCAATTTGCTGACCAATTAGCTCTACCCATTGGCAAACCTCACAAACAGTAACCTGCACTTCTTTAAAAATGAGGCAATATTTAGTTTGGCTATGGTAAAGTATTTTTCTACCCTATTCATCTGTGTTTTTGTTTTATTAGATCTTTTTTGGAACCCTATCCTAACCCTTTCTTCCCATTTCCTTTGAGCTGCTTTCTGATCCAATAGGTTTTCCATTGCATCGTAAATACTGTTTAACTGAACATCATATTCTCCCAAACGTACTTTTATTGCTTTCAGTTGCTCTTTCAGATCGTTTTTTAAAAAAAATCGCGCGAAGGGCAACAAATGCCCGAATGATGGCAATATTCATGCTGATGGCCTTATCACTGTTTAGGATTCCGCTTAACATGGCAACTCCTTGTTCGGTAAAGGCATAGGGCATAATTTTTCTATGCAGTCCCATTCCTGTTTTTAAGGTCACAATTTGTGACCTTAAAGAATTACTGCTTTCAACTGCTGCAATTTGAGGCATCAAACTTTCATATTCCTCTTTAGTTAGCTGAAACATAAAATCAGCTGGAAACCTTTTACTGTTTCGCTTAACGGCTTGGTTTAAAACCTTAATTGCCACTTGATACAATGCTGCCAAATCACTATCAAGTATTACCCTTTCATCGCATATTTCGTAAATTCTATTTTGGATACTTCTTATGATTTGCATGTTAATTAAAATTGATTTTTCTTAAAATCGCCATTTTACCAATTACAATTCTTTGGGTAATAATATGTTACATCTGAATCATGACTTATCAGTATTTTAAATACTATATTCAAAACCTGCATATTTGTGAAATGATACATTGTAAAAAATGGTTTTAACAAAAGGTATAAATACCAGGCATTTACTCGGATTACTTTCTGTCAATTCATCCATAGGTTAATAATAGTAAACACAAATACAGGTAATTAACCCCAGTTCTGATTAGTGTTTTTTAAAATAATTCGAGTTCCCATGAATTTACTATTTTATAAAAGTTAGTTTATGTGCAATTGTGCACCATTGTAAGAAAAGGTTAGGGCCCTATTAGATTACCAGTGTAACACAGACTTTTCCATTTTTCTCACCCGCTTTACAGATCATCAGCAGCCTGAATAATAACAGTAGATCATTTTTAGTAGTGGGTGGGGATATATCTGGAACACCTTTTCAATATCATACCACTTTATGGGCTGTTTCATTTTAATGTATTGGTATGACCTGTTGTTGATGATTTAGAAAATAATAATGTAAAAAAGTTCAACATAATATCAAAACTGTTTTGACCTGAAAATGTTTAGAATAACAGGTCATTTTTTTGAGTGTAAACAATCTGGTTGCCTATTTATCAATTCGTTAACATTAAGATTTTAATTAGGTAATATCACCCTGTGATTTTTGCAATCTAAATTTTCAAGATGAATAAATTCCATTGCAAAATTAATTTTAATACAAAATTATTTGTAAAAACAACTTTGCTTTTCCTACTTGTTTTACAAACTTCAAATGTTTTTTCTCAGAACAGTAAAACAATTGTAGGAAAAATTACAGACAAAAAAACAAGTGATATTCTACCTGGAGTGAATATTTTAGTAAAAGGTACTTTGATCGCAACTGCTACAAATGATGATGGCACGTTTAGGTTATTAAACTTACCTGCTGGTAATAATATTTTGGTTGTTTCTTATATTGGCTACACAACAAAAGAAGTACCATTGAATGAGGATAATAAATCCTTTTTAAATATATCATTGGAAAACGTCAGTAACTCATTGGGTGAAGTGAGTGTTATTGGCCTTAGGCGTAGCCAGTTTCAAAGCATAAACCAAAAAAGACAAGGCCTGAATATCAAAGAAGTAATAACGGCTAATGAAACAGGTAGATTACCCGATATAAATGTTGCGGAAGCTACCCAGCGCGTATCCGGCGTATCAATAGAAACAAACAGGGGAGAAGGTCAATTCATTTCAATAAGAGGTGTGCAACCTTCACTTAACAATGTTACATTGAATAACACTACCCTAGCATCAACAACCAATAGTCGTGCCACAGCATTAGATCTGATGCCAACAGAGGTAATATCAAGTATTGAAGTTATTAAAAGTAACACTCCAGATATGGAGGGCAATGCCATTGGTGGTACCGTGAATATCAATACCATTTCGGCTTTCTCTAAAAGTAAACCATTTTTAAACTTTTCTTCAGATGGCATTGTTCAACCACAACAAGTAAATTTAAGTGGCTTTGATAAAACCAATTTACCCTTTCGTGCTGCAGTTACAGCTGGTTCTTTGTTCGGCAAAAAGAAACAATTCGGTGCAGTTGTTTCGGCCAACTTTTTTAGAAGAGATTTTAGTGCTTCTATTTTAGACCCGGACGGTTGGGTTTGGGATAAATATTTTTACCCAAATGAAATTGAATTGCAAATTGAAGATATTGAGCGTGACAGGCTTGGCTTATCGGCAGATTTTGAATTTAGACCAACTGCTAATAATTCAATTTACTTAAAAACATTGTATACCAATACCAAAGAAATACAAAAAAATTCAGAGTTTGAACTGACCATGCAATTTGGCACTAACAGACCACTGGATCAAACACCAACAACCGGCAGGTTTGCACGTGGTAGCGGCGAATTAGACCAGGCCTATACCGATGAAAGAGAAAACTTAACCAGTTATACCTTAGGTACTAAAAATAGGTTTGGCAAACTATCTACAGATATTTATGGAACGTTTTCAAAAGCAACTACCGATTTAAATAATTTTGATGGCACTTTTGAAAACCCTACAGCAACAGAACCACAATTATCATTAAAATACAATACAGAACCCTATTTTTTCGAAATATTACCTGAAAATCCTGCATTTGCAAGTGACCCTGAAATATACAAACTCAGAAACTTAAATTACACAACTGGTACTGTTCAAGAAAATGTGTATGAAATAAGTGCAGATTTTAAATACGATACAAAAATTGGTAAGATTCCGGCTTATTTTAAATTTGGTGGCCGTTACAGAGACCGCTCAAAACTAGTTGACAGATACCGTAACGATTATGATTTGAGTTTTGGTGGTGTTACTATTCCCAATGCCAATGGCTACTCACTTACGCCATTTTATTTTCCAACATCAATACCAGCGCAAGGCGGTGCCAGTCCTTTTGTTCATGGAGTGGTAAATAAATTTAAAGACTTTTTTGATGATCTTTCAAATCGCAACAACCGTACAAAACTGATTTATGATACTTTAAATTCAGAAACCAACTCGGTTATAAACGATTTAGACAATAGCGAAACCGTAACTGCAGCCTATGCAATGGGAGTAATTACTTTTAAACAAGCAACTATTATTGCAGGAGTAAGGATGGAGAAAACGGAAACAAGCTCTAATAACAAAACAGCCAATACAATCAGTGGCAAGCTAAGTGTAGGTAATGTAAAAACTACGAATAATTACACCAACTTTTTACCATCGCTGCAGGTTAAGTATAATGTTAATAGTAATACCCTGGCAAGATTTGCATTTACCAATACTATTGGCAGACCCGATTATACTCAATTATCAGGCACAAACCGCCTAACTTATTCGGCTGTAGCAACACCCAATACATTTATTGGGTCAGTTACCATAGCTAACCCTAATTTAAAGCCATATCTATCTAGTAATTTCGATGTATCAGTAGAACATTATTTAATTAAGGGAGGCATCGTTTCTATAGGTGGTTTTTATAAAACGATAAAAAACCAAATTTACAGGGTAAGCGATATATTAAGAAACACTACCTATGACGGAAAATCATTTGAGCAGTTAACCATCTCAGAAAATAGGAACGCTGATGATGCTAAATTATATGGTGTGGAATTTTCATACGACCAGGCTTTTACCTTTTTACCCAAAGGCTTTAATGGATTAGGCTTTAGCGCCAACTTTGCATTAATCGGCTCTAAAGTAAATTTACCCAATAGACCAAATGAGGAATTACCATTATTTCGCCAGGCTAAAAATGTGTACAACCTGGCCCTATACTACCAAAAGAAAGGT
This sequence comes from Chitinophaga pinensis, assembly GCA_943371455.1. Lineage (GTDB taxonomy): Bacteria > Bacteroidota > Bacteroidia > Chitinophagales > Chitinophagaceae > Sediminibacterium > Sediminibacterium pinensis_J. The sequence continues at coordinate 9,789 of CALRUV010000043.1, forward strand.
TTTGAGTTTAGGTTTGCCAGTAGCCACCGTAGTGCCTATTTAACTGAAGCAGCTAACCCGGCATCTTATACAGCGCCATCTGCAGCTGGTATAGCTGTAAGTGAATTTGATAGATACGATGGCGAAAGAACAACTTATGACATATCTGGTAGTTATGCCTTCCTAAAAAAGAAAATGAAAGTAACCATACAAGTTCGTAACCTCACTAACACACCGGAAACAGGTTATCAGGGTAATGTAAATCGCTACGATCGTCATGATTTAACAGGAAGAAGTTTCTTTATGGGCTTATCACTAAATTTGTAAAAAAGTTAAAGTATGAGGGCATTATTAATAATTTTAATTAGTGCCTTAATACATAACTGTACTATTTATGCACAAAACAAAAACTACCAAGATCAATATAAGTCAGGTTATCGTGGTGGTTTTATAAAAGGGCTAAGGGTTCCTGAAAATGCTGTAAACTTTATAGTAGTTGGCGATTGGGGGCGACAAGGAGAGTACAATCAAAAAGAAGTTGCTGATCAAATGGCAAATGGAGCTGTCAGTTTGAATGCAGATTTTATTATTTCAACCGGTGATAATTTTTATCCTGATGGTGTTCAGAGTATTTGGGATGCAAAATGGAAAACATCTTTTGAAGATGTGTATAAACATTTTGCATTACAAATAAAATGGTATGTGGTTCTCGGAAACCATGATTACCGGAGCAACCCACAGGCCCAGATAGAATATAGTAAAATAAGCAGCAGATGGCAAATGCCTTCCCGCTATTATACAAAAACAGTTACAATAGATGGTGACACAGCCCAACAATTGCTGTTTGTATTTATAGATACTAACCCTTTTATTAAAAGTTACTATTCAAACGAGGAATATGAAAGAAACCTACATATTCAAGACTCAGCCGCACAAATTAATTGGCTAAATAGTGTTCTAAGCAACCAATCGCCCAATATTAAATGGAAAATTGTAGTGGGGCATCACCCTTTATACAGCGGTGGCAAACGGATTGATTCAAAAGACACGAAAGACTTAAATGTACTGCTTAAACCAATTTTCGACAAATACAGCGTTGATATGTATTTAAATGGTCACGAACATCACCTGGAATATGTAAAACCAAAAGGGATTACCCATTATTTTACTTCAGGTGCAGGTTCGGAAACAAGGCCTGTTAAACTATTTCCTAAAGAGGGAAGGTTTGCAGCTGAAAAATCCGGATTTATGACATTTTCTATAGATAGTAAACAAATAATAATGCATGCGATTGATAAAGGGGGGCAGATTATTTATCGTACCACTATAAGTAAATAGTATTTAAAATAGACATTCAACGCATAAAAAAATAACTGATTATGAGATTTAAAATAAATATCCTTTCAAAAGCAGCCTTTATTCTGTTTTTTCTGTTTTTTTCTAAGTCGATAAATGCACAACAAACTAATCCTCATCCCGATCCAGTTTTTCCAAGTAAATGGAGTGAGCCTACTGTACTGCCTGATCATATAATCTTAACTTTTTCTGCAGACCCATCTACAACCCAAAGCGTAACCTGGAGAACAAATACTTCTATAAAAAATGGTATAGCCGAAATTGCTATAGCTGATGGTGCACCCAGGTTTTGGAGAAATGCCATTCAATTAAATGCAACAACAACATTAATGAATGCAGATAATATAAGTACGGCTAATATCTCATCGAATTATCACTCTGTTACATTCACAAATCTTTTACCTGATACGCTATACGCATACAGGGTTGGTGATGGCCAACATTGGAGCGAATGGTTTCAATTTAAAACTGCAGCAAAAACAGCCAAGCCATTTTCATTTTTATATGTTGGCGATGCGCAAAATTATATTTTAGAATTATGGTCAAGATTAATTCGTCAGGGCTTTAAAAAAGCACCTGATGCGCGTTTTATTATTCATGCCGGTGATCTTGTAAATAATGCCCACCATGAAAATCAATGGCACGAATGGTTTACTGCTGGCGGATGGCTTCATGGCATGTTACCTAGTGTTCCTACACCAGGTAACCACGAATACAGAAGTTATAATACCGAAGAAGAAGCTAAAAAAATATCGCATTTATCAGTACAATGGCCTTACCAATTTACTTTACCTAAAAATGGCCCTGAGCAACTTAAAGAAAGTGTTTATTTTTTCGATTATCAAAGTACACGTATCATTTCATTAAACAGCAATCAATTGAGAAAAGAACAGGTTTCCTGGTTAGATTCTGTTTTATTAAATAATCCAAATAAATGGACAGTTGTTACTTTTCACCATCCTATTTTTTCTGGTGCCAATGATAGAGATAACAAGGAGCTGAGAGATTTGTGGAAGCCTCTTTTTGATAAATACAAAGTTGACCTGGTATTAACAGGCCACGACCATACTTACACCCGTGGTCAGTCACCCAAAACAAAAAATACACTAACAGGCGTAAATACGAGAGATGGTGCAACAGTATATGTTGTATCAGTAAGTGGCGGTAAAATGTATAACCTAAGCGAAAGCTTATGGAATGGCTATACTGATGCTCAATTAAATAGAACAGCCGAAAATACACAACTCTTCCAGGTAATTAATATTGATGGCGATAAATTAAAGTATGAAGCTTACACTGCAACTGGTCAACTTTATGACGCTTTTGATCTTGTAAAACGATCCAAAAAGGGAAACCAGTTTATTGAAAGAGTGAAACAAGCAATCCCAGAAAGAAATCATAGAAATACTATCATTTATGATAATACAAAAAAATAGTACTTGTGTACATATTAATTAGTATCATATTTTTCAAGTAACAATAATTAAATTAATAGTTTCAATATTTACTTACAATATGAATATTATTTTTTGTATCAGTTTTTAAGATCCCCCAATTGTCCATTAAGGATAAATTGCCTTTAATTTCTACTGGAACACCAATATAGTTTAACAGTTCTGAATTTATTTTTTCTCCATTTAATCCAACCAATACTGCATACTTTTTTTGCTTATTTACCTCGAATTTTAGCACAGGCATGATACCTCCACTTATGCACCTTGCAGCACAACTTAAATGAGGTTTTCCCTGGCCAGGATTCATGGCTCCGAAATAACATTTAGGGTCAATTATTTCGCCCCTTAAAGTTTGTAAACCTAGGTTAGTAATATTATTTTCCAGTGCAGCAACCGGGGCTTTAGTTGCCTTAATAGAATAACGGCCATTTTCAATTTCCATTACCTGATTATTGTTTGTACCAGTTATACATTGGGAACATAGATCCTTACATTCCTGGCTGCTGGTATCGCTGCAAGCCTTTATATTGCTGCTTAAATAGCCAGTAAGGGTTACATACTTTATACTATCCCCATCTAATACTTTTTTTACAACCGCATCTGCACCAAATTTAAAAGCATCCATCAATAAAATAGTTTTAAAAATAGGATTACCATATTCATCTCTGCCATCAATAATTTTCAGGTTAGGTACTGGTTTTATAGATAACCATCCGTCGATTTTTTGCACATTATTATAATCAATTGTAAACGTTGAAAGCTTTTGCTGGCTGCTGCTTAAAACTATTCCAATCAAAGCAATAAAAAGCATGGCTAAAAATGCTGAAAACCTGCTAACCTTAAACACATTTTTTCTATTATTTGCCCAGCCAATAAAAAATTGATCTGTTACACTATCGGATGTAGGTGCAGGTATAAGAACAGGTTCCACAAAAGTTCCTTCTTGCAGTGGAGATACATTTACATAAATTTTATCACCAACTAATTTTAATTGATATGTTGCTAATTTTTCAGTGAAAGGTGCAGGTGCGCAACCATCTTCAGGCCTGTATTGGTAACCATGCCATGGGCAGGTAATACAGCCGTCGATAATTTTACCTTCCCCCAAAGGACCCATCTGGTGCTTGCAAACATTGTGAACAGCACTTAACTTTCCATCGTATTTAAATATAGCTACACGTTCATTTTGTACATTAGCCATCTTGGCTTTGTTCTCTTCAATATCGGATAAGCAGCATACAAAACTCCAATCTTTATCAAGGGTATTATTAATTTTACTGGTTTTATTTTCTTTAAATCCTGCCCATAAATGCAACGATGCTACCACAATCAAACCTGAACTTAATAATCCAACCAATATGGGGCTTTTTTCAAATTGTATGATTCCTAAAGCAACATGCAAAATGATTAAACCATAAGCAACATACACCAACATGTGCATTAGTTTCCAAAATTTGGGACCCAGGAAGTGCAACCAAAAATCGTGGCTGGTAAAAGCCATAACTGCCAGAATAATTAAAGCGGCAAAGCCAAGGGTTTGAAAAGGAAAATAAATAAAGGAGTCGTAATGTTGATTACTGGTAAAAATTGACAACAAGGGGTTTATATTGCCATTAGCATGAAACTGCAGAATACATAGTAATGAGTGGGTACCTGCAATTAAGAACATGGATACACCTAAATGGCGCCGGTTATAAAGTATAGGTAAAAACTTATTAGATATGCGGCTCAGCGGGCCAATAATTAAAATACCGTGTAATAGAACAATTGCCAATGTTCCAAAAGCACGGATTAAAGTGGTATTGATATTTTGTGAAGGGTATAAATAAACAGACAGTCCTGTGAAAATAAACAGGTATAAAATAATTGCTGCCCACAGAATAAAATCGTATTGCTTTTTAAATTTATTCCATAAAACAGGTTGGTAACTTGCACTCATATAATTGATTAAAATATCAGGGACGTAACATTACAGCAAGCCACACCAAAGTAAACAACAGTATTGTAAGTATGACCCAGGTTAAAAAATGCCTTTTTCTAAGATGTCCGTCCATATTGTTTTTTTAAGGTATTTAATTTATACAATACTATTGGCCAAAGTAAAATGCTTGCTGGCAGTAATAATCCTTTAAACCAAAAAGATGTACCCCTGGCAGCAACATCTACCCTGGTAATTTTGTAAAAAACAAACCAAATTGCAAATGCGATTCCAATAATAAAATATATATATAAGAAGTAAATAAAAAGCATCGTTTTAAATTATATGGATATTATTTTTTCAATCTGATCACCCGAAATAATTTTTTTAATACAAAGTACAATATCGTCTGGCTTTGTCCATTTTGAAAAATCAGCACCAGTCATGGCCTCCCTGTTAAATGCTGTATTTAAAGTGCCCGGTAAAATTATATAGGCTAAAGTACCGTATTTATTTTCACTTTCATTTATAAGCTCTGTATAATTAAATAACATTTTTTTTGATAATGCATAAGCAGCATTATTAACAGAGGATGCCGGTTGCATAGCCGCTTTTGCTCCAATAAAAATTAAATGCAATTGCTTATTTTGATGACGGTTTATTTGCATTAAAGGAGCAGCTATGTTGTGGGCAGTTAATACATTTACCCCTACCATTTTTTGTATATCGGAAGAAGTATTCTGTGTAATATCGCCTTGAATATACGCTCCGGTTAAAAAAACAACTGCGTCAAGATGTTGTTGTGTTTCTATTAATTCGTGTACCAATGAGGCAGTCAAAGCTTCATCCATTAAATCAACATTAAATGCTTTCAAATGGCTGGATCCAAGCATATCTTCACGGCTGGTGATGTTAATATGAAAATCACTTTCTGTTTCAAAAGCAGCTAAAATCGATTTGCCTAAATTGCCTGAGGCGCCGGTAATTAAAATATTTTTCATTGTTGGGTTTTATTATTTAGTTAAAACTTGTTTGCGGATATAGGCTTTTCTTGCATAAACTTTTCATTACTTCCATTTTCATTTTTCTGAAACCAACTATAAACATGGTATGTTTTATTGCCCAATTGCAGCCCATTCAAAAAGCAACTCATTGTTTTACACTCGCCATTTTTATAAAAATACCAGCTTCGGAAAAGATAAGCTGATAGCAACATGCCGGCAACCGGAGAAAAAATATATAACCAAAAAGAATCCCAACTGCCTGCAGCAATTGCCGAACCAAGGCTCCTGGCAGGATTAATACTCATGCCTGATAGAGGTGCTTCTACAGTGATAAAAATAAATACCAATACTCCGGCAAAATATCCGGTATATTTTTCAAACCTGCTATTGCTCACTATTAATATTAGTAAAAAAATCAGGAAGGACATTGTAAACTCTGCAACAGCAGCTACAGCAACACCTGCTTTACCCGGCATAGTTACAATATAATTTACCGACTTATCCGATAAGTAATTTTTAAAGAAAAATTTTAATAACAACATAGATAAGGATGCACCTATGGCCTGAAATAAAATATAGCCTGTTGCATCTTTTAACGAGATTCTGTTTAAAAAATAATTTGCCAAAGTAACAGCAGGATTCATGTGTGCACCACTATGTTTTCCCCACCGGGAATAGATGAGTAAAATTGCCGTAATACCCATTGCAGCACCAATACACATTCTTCTAATTGAAGCGTTGGTAATAATGTTATTTATATAAAAATCAGGATGCTCAAAAACAACTACAAATAAGCTTGCAGAAAACATAAACATGCCTAAGGCCCAGGCCTCAATAAAATAACTTTTCCAGTTTGAAGCTGCTAAAGCTCTCATTATTTTTCTGTAATTAAACTATAGTCAAATTGTGGATCTAAAAATACTTTCAACAACATTCCAATACTCCATGCCTGTTGCACACAACCTTTACCGGCAATGGGTTGCAGCCCATCAAATATTTCTGCTATACCATTTAAACACCCTTCATTATAAAAATGCTGCTGTAATTTTTCAGAGGCTTTCCATACGTGTAAACAATTGGCAGCAGTAAACCCATTCAAAGATAAATTTGCCAAAGCCCATTCGCCCCACAAAAACGGCCAAACGGTTCCCTGGTGATAAGCATTATCTCGTTCCCATGAGTCTCCTTTATACAATGGTTTAAAGTTGGGATGTTCACTATCTAATGTTCGAAGACCATAATCGGTCAAAAGGTTTTTCTCAATTATCTCTAATAGTCTTCTTTTCTGTTCATTATCTAATGGCGAAAAAGGCAGGCTTACTGCGTAAATCTGGTTGGGCCTTATACTTGCATCGGCTAAATTACCAGGTAAAACTACATCGTTTAAATAGCCATCATTGTTTAAAAAATGTATAGGAAAGGATTGCTCAAATTTAGACAGCAAAACCGATGTTGTGTTATCATCCTTTATTGTACATAATTTAGTAAAATGCTGATAAATTTTTAGAGCGTTGTACCAAAGCATATTTATTTCAACAGGGAAACCAATACGGGGTGTAACTACAAAACCATCAACTCTTGCATCCATCCAGGTTAATTGTTGGCCAGCTTCACCACCATACAATAATCCATTTTCAGTAATATGAATGTTATATCTTGTTCCACTAACGTGATCATCAATAATATTTTTTAAGTTAGGCAAAACAGATTTAATAAATAAGGTATCATTAAAAGTCTGATAATATTCATACAAGGTTACAAACAACCAAAGCGTAGCGTCTATGGTATTGTATTCCAATTCCTCATCATAATCCGGAAAACGATTGGGCAACATCCCATTATCTAAGTATTTAAAAAATGTTTGTAAAATACTTTTAGCTTCTTCCTGCCGCATCGTTGCAATACTTATGCCTCTCATAGCTATCATAGTGTCTCTGCCCCAGTCGGTAAACCAATGATAGCCAGCAATAATTGTACTGCCACCCGTACTTTTTCTTTGCACAACAAATTGTCTGCTGCTTACCTCCAGCGCTTTTACAAATGCAGGTACATTTTTACCATCTGTAAAATATTTTTCCTTAATCGGAATGATATCCAATGAAGCCTTTTCTTTTGTGGAAAAATTGATACTGATGTTTTCGCCCGGCTTTAGCCAAACGGACAATGTACCAATATTCATTGCATCTTCTGTAAAAGGGAATCCTCTTTCATCTTCTACAACAAGTTCAAAATTCTTATACCAGGAATGGTGCAAATTCCAGCTACCTGCAGAAACATTAATATACAAAGGCTCAGCTTCATACTTTGCGAATACCTTTAATGCTGTTTCACCATCCCATTCTGTAAAAAAATCAAATTCATCAGACTGTTTAAAAAGTCCATGATAATCTTTATAAACCAACATGGGATTTATCTCGAGGTGAATTGCTGATATCCCATTATTAGTATATTGGATAATAGTAGTGTTTTCACCTTGTACTGAAGAAAGTAATTTTGTTAAACTAAAATTTTCATGCTTAAAGTCAACTACAGCCTGGTTGTTATCAACTTTGTAATTTGCTATGTAGTTAAATCCGTTAGGGTGAATAGTACCCGGGTATTGATTGGCAGATATCTCATACTCTTTTTCATCTACAGTAATTTTTTCTTCAATTTTTGATACTAAAACCTTTCTATCGGTTGGTGGATTGAAAGACGCTACCAACAAACCATGATAGCGTCTTGTGTTTGCTCCACTAAATGAGGAAGAACAATAGCCACCAATTCCATTTGTAAGTAAATATTCTTTGGTGGATAAATCTTTAAATAATTGTTCCATTAAAGCTATTTAATATCATTAATCAATTCAGCAATTACACCGGTCCACCCAGTTTGGTGGCTTGCACCAACGCCTCTGCCATTATCACCATGAAAATATTCATA
>CALRUV010000044.1:0-18302 GCA_943371455.1 Chitinophaga pinensis
TGGATGTGGTGCAGGTACTGTATTAGGACCTTCTTCAGTTGTACCCTGAAGATCAACGGTATTTGAATCACCATCCTGAGCATAGAAGAATAATAACCTGCTTTCAGAAACACCTTGCTTTTCAACCAGGTATTTGATAACAGCGTTTACTCTTTCCCAACTTAATTGCTGAGCAGCTTTACTAGATGTGCCATAACCGATAACTTTTACTTTACAGTTAGGATTAGCCTTAATGCTAGATGCAGCAGAAGCCAACACTGATTCAGCAGCTTTGCTCAATTTAGCATTGCCTTTGAACTGAACGCTAGGCAGGTTACCTACATTACAAACAACTTGTGCTGTAGCTTTCATGCTAGACATCATATCCTTAATTTCTTTGCAACAAGCTGGCTCTGGGCAACTTCCCACACCATCATTGTTAACAGGGAAACAAGATTTTGGTGTCAATACTTCCTTGTCTTTGAAATCAGGAACACCATCACCATCGGTATCTTTAGAAACACCATGGCTATCAACAGGTGCACCTTTTGGTGTATTTGGCTCCAGGTCAAACTGATCTGTAACAGCATCACCATCAGCATCAGGTAAAACTGTTTTAGGCAGTTTCATATGTTTAGGTGAGTTCAACTCGTTGTAAACATAATTGTTTGGATTGATCCACCATAAAGGCTGTATATTCTTAGATTTATTACCAATGTTAAGATTAACACGTGCACTGGTAAAACCGATATAGTCATTACTATTTTCAGCTCTTACACCGTCTAAGAAATCATATCCGGGAGCTGTAAAAGTATATTTATGCTCCAGACCAATATTTACTTTATTGCTTACTTTGAAAGCGATACCACCTCCAATGTTTAAACCATTCAGCAAAGTGTATGCTTTTCTGCCATTAACAGTAGATCCAAGTATGGTTGTGATGGAGTTATTCTGGCTGTTTGGGAAAGTAGTGGTGATATTATAACCATAGAAAGTACTGTATCCTCCGGGTTGTGCACCATTGGGGTTTTTGTATTGAACCCTTGTTGCAGTTAAACTGTAACCTGCAAGAACATATACATTTACTTTAGGGTTTCCACGGTAATGACTAGCTGTATTTAAAGAGGCAATCACATCTAATCCTAATTGTACGGCTGTGTTTTTGTAAGCGGGGCGACCTACAGCAGCTTCATAAGCATTGGGAGTACCAGAGTTTGATAAACCTGTTAGACTTCCTCTAAAAGAAAATACATGACTAAACGCTTTGCGTAAAGAAACAGTTCCACCAATTCCAATATTAGATTTGATATCTCCATTGATGGAAGAACCACCAATGCCAAAGCCAAGTTCCCACTGACTACGGGGCTGAGCTGGATAAGGATACTGATTGTTCAAAAACTCATTGTGCTGAGGAAGATTTTTAACGGAAATCTTGGAAGTGTCTTTCCAATCCCATCCCCAATCTGTTTGAGCTAACCCTACCGACTGTATCAGAACGATCAGGGCTACTACTAAAAGGTGCTTTTTGCTTGACATAATTGCTGTTTATTAAGATTTAATTGTTTGTTTGCTTTTAAAAACATGACAAATTTATGCATTGTATAGGAAATACACAATTTTTTGCAATAAATAATTAATACGATAAATCACAGGTATTGACCGTATTCTATGAATAAACGCTGCATCGGTTTATCTTATTGTGCTGATGAGCCTTATATTGCAAGATATTTCACCTATGAAGTTAGCGAAACAGGTTATATCAGAAGAACTTACCATGTTTGAGGTCCATTTTAAGGAGGCAGTCAAAAGCCGTATAGCCTTATTGGACAGGATCATGCAGTATATCGTTAAAAGGAAAGGTAAACAAATGCGCCCAATGTTCGTGCTTTTAAGCGCTAAATTGGGCGGCCCCATCAATGAAAGTACTTACAGAGCTGCTTCTTTGGTTGAATTAGTGCACACTGCAACCCTTGTTCATGATGATGTTGTAGACGATTCCATGGAAAGAAGGGGCTTTTTTTCGGTAAATGCCCTTTGGAAAAATAAAATTGCCATTTTGGTTGGCGATTACCTGCTTTCCAAGGGATTACTTTTATCACTTTCTAATAAAGATCACCTGGTTCTGGAAATCCTAACAGAAGCTTTTAAACTGATGAGTGAAGGCGAATTACTGCAATTTGAAAAATCCCGTAAACTCAATCTGAACGAAGAAATATATTACGATATCATAAAAGGCAAAACCGCTTCCTTACTTGCTTCGGCCTGTGCTGCAGGCGCTTCCACAACTTTTGAAAACATTGAGGATATCAATAAACTGAAACTCTTTGGAGAAAAAGTGGGTATGGCATTTCAGATCAAAGACGATTTGTTTGATTATGGCACCACTGATATAGGGAAACCAACTGGAAATGATATCAAAGAAAAAAAATTAACCCTCCCTTTAATTTATACACTCAATCATTGTTCTGCAGATATCAGAAAAAAATTGATCTACATCGTTAAAAACGAAAATGAACAAAAAGATAAAGTGAATTTTTTGCTGGAAACCGTAAAAAGTACCGGCGGCATTCAATATGCAACTGATAAAATGTTCGCATTCCGGGATGAATCCCTTGAAATATTATACCAATTCCCGGATACGGATGTAAGAAGGGCATTGGAAGACCTTGTACGCTATACCACAGACCGCACTTTTTAATGGAAAAAAGGTGGAACATATTGCCTTTCGATAAAGATTTAACCAATTCCCTACAAGAATCTTTAAAAGTAAATCCTACTATTTGTAAAATCTTAACCCAAAGAGGTATTACAGACTATTCCATTGCAAAATCATTTTTCAGACCCCAACTTTCTGACTTACTGGATCCATGGCTAATGAAGGATATGGACAAAGCCGTTGACAGAATTTTACAAGCATTTACAAAAGGAGAAAAAGTATTGGTCTTTGGCGACTATGATGTTGATGGCACCGCTTCAGTAGCAAGTGTTTTTCAATTTATTCAAAAGATCCATGCAAATACCGACTTCTATATACCACACAGGTATCGGGAAGGATATGGGGTTTCAAAAATGGGGATTGATTTTGCCAAGGAAAATGGATTTTCACTCATTATCTCTCTTGATTGTGGCATTAAATCTTTTGAACTGATTACCTATGCAAAAACCATTGGTATTGATTTTATTGTATGCGACCACCATTTACCAGATCTGCAAATTCCTCCTGCTATTGCTATACTCAATCCCAAACAAATTGATTGCAATTACCCATACAAAGAACTTTGCGGATGCGGTGTTGGTTTTAAATTAATGATGGCATTGAGTGATAAATTAGGTCTACCCGATACTGCTTATTTAGAATACCTCGATCTTGTTGCTACCGCTATCGCAGCAGATATTGTACCCATAACAGGAGAAAATAGAATTCTTGCTTTTTACGGTCTTATAAAAGTTAATACTGAACCTTGCCCGGGAATTAAGGCTTTAATGAACCTTGCAAAGGTTCAGAAAACAATGACCATCAGTAACCTGGTATTTGTAATTGCACCCAGGGTTAACGCAGCAGGCAGAATGGATGATGCGAAAAAAGCTGTTCAACTTTTTATTGAGAAAGATGCCGTAAAATCCATGGCTCTTGCAGAAATGCTTCATAGTGATAACCTTGACCGGAGAGAAGCCGACAGTTCTATTACGGAAGAAGCTTTAGAAATGCTTAACAAAGAAGTTGATTCCTCTCAAAAAAGATCCACACTTGTATACCAGGAACATTGGCACAAAGGTGTTGTAGGTATTGTTGCCAGCCGATTAATAGAAACCTATTACCGGCCAACTATTGTGCTCACAAAAAGTGGTGATTATGTTGCCGGAAGTGCCAGAAGTGTTGCTGGCTTTAACTTATACGAGGCCATACACGCTTGCAGGGAACATCTTTTAGGCTATGGGGGGCATTTTGCAGCTGCTGGTATGACGCTTTTGCCAGAGAATGTTACTGCATTTGCGGAAGCTTTTGAAAATGTTGTTAGAGCGAGTATAACAGAAGAACAACTGATCCCTGAAATTATTATTGATGCTGAAATAAATTTTCAGGAAATTAACCTGTCCTTTTTCCAGATACTTGCACAAATGGAACCATTTGGTCCTGAAAATATGCGGCCTGTTTTTATTGCAAAAAATGTTACTGATTTCGGCTATTCAAAAATTGTTAAGGAACAACATATCCGTTTTGTTCTCAAACAAAACAATGTTACCCTCAACGGAATTGGTTTTAATATGGCAGAAAAATTCAGTTTGATTAAACCCAATCAGCCTATCGATATCGTATTCACCATTGATGAAAACGAATGGAATGGAGATAAGAGTGTTCAATTAAAAATGATCGACCTGAAATTATCTGCTTCTATTTGATACAGTGAAGAAAATAAACATCACAAAAAACCGTGCCCTTGTGCCTTTGTGTGAAATAATGCTCACAAAGGCACAAGGGCACGGTTTTAGAGGTTGCCATTTATTATTCGCTTTATTCCTGTTTTCAGAAGTTCTTCGTTGAAGTTGATCAGTAACCCAAGCTTTATGCCCGACAATTTAAGATAAGTTAGCAATTGCTTATAATGAACAGGAGCGAGCGCTTCAATTGACTTTAATTCAACAATCAACTTATTTTCTATCACTAAATCAGCTCTGAATCCTAAACCTAAATTTGTGTTTTCCCAAATAACAGGAATAGGAAATTGACTGATAATCTTTAAGTCATATTTTTTGGTAAGCTCATACTCCAAAATCGATAAATACACAGATTCAAATAAACCTGGGCCCAATTTTGAATGTATATCAAAGGCAGTAGAAACAACAACTTTAGCCAATTCATTTTCATGCATATTACTATTTTAGAAGAAGCAAAATATTGCATTAATCTAAAAAATTATAGCGTACTTATACCTAAAAAACACGCACAAAAAAACCGTGCCTTCGTGCCTTTGTGAGAAAAAATTTCACACTAAGGCACAAAGGCACGGTAAGAATATTGATTTAGGCTTTTATTTACCTTGCATCAACCCCACACTTCTATTTATAAAATTGGTGAGTTCAGAACCTTTTAATAAGCCTTGGGATAATAATGCCAGATCCGCAAGATTCCTTACCTGATTTTGTAAAAGTTCCGCATCTTCCCCCTTTAACAATGTTTGATATATAGGGTGATTACCATTTACAGTAAGCGTTACCTCATCAGGCATCTGTGCATAAAATGCAGCCATACCGCCACCAACAGCACCCATGTCTTTCATCCTCCGCATAAATTCAGGCCTAGTAGCCAACACAGGTGCTGAATCTATTCCCAGCCCTTTTACCTCTGTTGTCACATGCAATTCAGGAATTTGAATGGTAAACAATTCTTTAAGTTTTGTTTCCTCTTCTTTATTTAAAACCGATTCAGTACTCTCTTGTTTGTCAATCAGATTTTCCAGAATATCTGCATCTACCCTTACGAAAGTTACATTCTCCCATTTACCCTCCATGGTATTGATAAAAGCAGCATCAACCAGGGTTTCCATTTTTACCACTGTGTAGCCCTTTTTAACAGAGGCTTGAATATATGCATCCTGTTGTACCGGATTAGTAGTATAAAGAATCACCTGCTTACCATCCTTATTTTTTTGATTTGATTCCGTTGCTGTTTTGTATTCTTCCAGTGTATGGAATTTGCCTTCGGTATCTTCCATCACTAAAAACTTATTAGCCTTATCCAGAAACTTATCATCCGTCATCATACCATACTTCACAAACAAGCCCAGACTTTCCCATTTTTCTTCTAAAGAAGCCCTTTCATTGCGGAAAATCTCATCCAGTTTATCGGCTACTTTTTTGGTGATGTGTGCATTGATTTTTTTCACATTGGGATCGCCCTGTAAATAACTACGACTAACATTTAAGGGTATATCCGGACTATCAATCACACCCTGCAATAACATCAGGAACTCTGGAACAATATCTTTTACTTCATCCGTAACAAAAACCTGGTTACAGTATAATTGTATTTTATCTTTTTGAATCTCGTAGCTCTGTTTGATCTTTGGAAAGTATAAGATTCCAGTAAGATTAAAAGGATAATCTACATTCAAATGAATCCAAAACAAAGGCGTTTCATTGAAGGGATATAATTCTTTGTAGAATTTTTCATAATCCTCTTTGCTCAGCTCATTGGGCTTTTTGATCCATAATGGATCTGTATTGTTGATGGATTTTTCTTCCTCGCCTTCTTTTTTCTCTCCTTCTTCAGAAAAATAAATGGCAACAGGAAGGAATTTACAAAACCTATCTAAAATCGCTTTGATTCTGCCGGCTTCCAGAAACTCTTTACTTTCTTCATTGATGTGCAATACAATTTTGGTTCCACGTTCATTGTAATCAACATCGTAGAGTTCAAATTCAGGACTGCCATCACAACTCCAGTAAACACCACTTCCTTCTTTATGACTTTTTGAAAAAATCTCTACTTTATCACTTACCATAAAGGAACTATAAAAACCTAGTCCGAAATGACCAATTATATTGGCATCCTTGTACTTTTCCATGAACTCTTCCGCACCACTAAATGCTACCTGATTGATATATTTATCAACTTCCTCACTTGTCATACCCACCCCACGGTCTATGATACTTAAGGTTTTCTCTTTTGCATCCAATACCACATCAATTCTTAGTTCACCTATTTCACCTTTAGCTTCTCCAATAGAGGATAAGGTTTTTAACTTCTGAGAAGCATCAACCGCATTGCTTACTAACTCGCGTAAGAAAATTTCATGGTCACTGTAAAGGAACTTTTTTATAATAGGGAAAATATTCTCCGTTTGTACCCTGATCTGGCCTTTTTGCATAAGATTACTTTTAGCCTTTATTGTCAAAGTAAATACCAAAGCCAAAATTGCTGACAGGATGACAAATTTTGATCCAATATTCAGCTCCATCTCGTATTTTGACAGGAAAAATCTTCAGATTGTCAATTACCCAGGATCTGAATATTATCTATCTGAAAAGTAGTTGTTCGCTTATCAATAGATGCGGGGGGGTCTGCTCCGTCATATTTAAAAGCAATATAAATTTTACCTGTATATCCGGCAAGACTGATATTTCCAGACGGTACCCAGGCATTTGCGATGCCGGAAATAGTACCTTTTGCGATATTAGATTTTAGTGCTACCCATTTTGCTTTAGAAACACTCATAATACCGTCATAATTAGTAGAAATAAAAACTTGCAAACTACCTCCATTATCAAACCCATCTTTGGTTTGAAAATGAAGTACTTCATTAGCAGAATTACTAAGGTTGATGGGGGATGTAATTAACCAACTCGCAACAATGGGTTGTCCGGTTGCAAAAGCATTTATTTCTGCAAAACGATTAGAGCCAGTAAGTTTTTGCTCATAAAATCTGCCCCCAGATTCTGCTATATTTTTCCATCCATTGGGCAGCCAATTGGCAGACTGTCTGCTATTTTCAAAATCTTCCACTAATAGCTGTTTGGCACCCGTACCTGTGCACCTGATCCCCTTTAATTGAACATCAGAAGTATCACGAATCATCAATTGCTTTTCTGTATTAAAAACAGTGTAAACAGCCGTGATAAACCCATTACCCCTGGGTAATTTGGTTTTGGCGAAAGATGAAAAACCACTGTTCCGCAGATAGATACTTCCACCGCCACAAACCTTTAATAACCTGTTGGCGGATGATTTATTGATGGCATCTGCATAAGTTTTCCCTGTATCATTTACTAAAACTTCTACGTTATTGATTCTCACCAAACAGCTTTGTAAGGCATCGTTTAAATCTTCCAACCTTACCAGTTTGGCTCTCAAGGAATCTTTTTGCCCAAATCTTACAATGTGCTTATCAAACAAGGGTACCGGGATAGGCGTAAGTTCTGGATATAGTGAATCAGATCTATCTACGCCAATTCCTATCTGCAGCATCTTTCCATAATCGCCCAACCATAATCCTTTGAGCTTAATGGCCAGTCTGTCGCCGGTATGAAACTGAGAAAATAAGCCATTAGCATCCATCCTTATGGTTATGCCACCGGTAGTATCCTGCACTATGATAGACTTATAAAAATTATCAGTGCTATCATTGGCAATAACCGTTCCCACAACTACAAACTCATCCTGAATCTGTTCAAAGTTTCCCATGAAATGCATGCTGCGTAAATCCTGCATAGAAAGGTTGGCAGCAATTATGCTTCCTTCATACTTTGGTGGTACATCAAATTTTTTAGTACAGGAAGCAAAAAATATCCATAATAAAATACTTGCAAAAGAACATGTGTACAACAACAGTTTATTTGTTCTCATAAAAAACGGATTGAAATATTAGCAGAAAAATTTAACCCCATGGCATGGTAATATTTAGGCGGAAATTTTAATGGGTTCAGTTCTTTTATATCGAAACGCATTTGTTCATAACCACCCGACAGGATATTTTTATTATTCAATAAATTATTGACGCTTAAAAAAAAGGCAAATGTTTTCTTCTCTTTAGAACCCAATAACCTGCTTTGTACAAAGATGCCGGAGGAAAGATCAATCGTGTATTGATCAGGTAATTTAGGCTGTGCCAGTATTTGTTTCCATTGTTCCGATTCCGGAAGAACATTCTCTATGGCGGAATTAGTGCGTTTCATAGGATTATAATCCAGCCAGTGTTGCGCAAAATAATTGGCACTTAGTTCTAAGAAAAAAGAACTGCTCGACTGATACCGCAAACCCAAACCATAAGCTTCCTGCGGTGTGCCTCCTACCCTGTAATTTTGAGAATAAATAATCCCTCTTTCCAATACATAAGCATCATTATCAGAAGTAACGGTAACCGATTGCCTGCTATCATCGTAATACCTGCCTATGGCAGCACCAAGGGTTAAGGTAAAGTGCTGGCTTATTTTGGATTCAACACCTAGCTCAAGTCCCATGTGCAGTTTATGAACACCCGTTAAGGCATAATTAACCAAACTACCATAACCATCATGGTAAAAACTGATCACATTCATCTTGTTTCTGAAAGCTGTATAATAGGCTCCTAGCTTATACCTTAGGGATGGTGAATTAAAAACATAACCAGATTCAAGAGATAAAATCTTTTCATTATTGATATTGTTCTGCCGGGTATCCCTTGTTCTGGGTGAAATATAAACATCATCAAATAAAGGAGGCATGGTTAGGTATGCAGCCTGAAGAAAAATATATTTTTTCCCACTTAGCTTATAAGTTAAGCCAGTTTTAACAGCATAACTATTGAATTCATTGGGCTCAGATCTGCCATATGAATTTTCGGAAAACAGGCCATTACGCATATTTCCATCGCGCAAATAAAACTGGTACATAAAAGATATCCCTAAAAAATAATCCCATTTATTTCTGTTACCTCCCAATTGAACCCAGGCTTTCATTTGCTGGTTCAATACAGCATAATCATACCCATAAACGTCTCCCGTAAATAAGGGTCTATTCGGTTTGTTTAAATCGTTTTGGATCACTGCTTCATTACCCGGAAAATCTCTGGAAGCAAACTGATTTCTATCAACAAAATAATCTCCTCCCAGTAAATCATTTACTCTTTTAAAAAATCTGCTTTTATTGAAGGATATGGATATGCCTGCAGCTAAAGAATGAGCAGGACTAATTATCTGGTTTATCTGTCCGTTAAAAGCTACATGTGTTGTTGCTGTTACTTTTTCTGCAACTATATAATGTGATCGAAGTGCAAAAAAATGATTGCCCTCAATACCTTCCACATCATGCAATACTTCATGATTTCTTTGGTTTGCATCGTAAAGCCTGTCCCAATTTACCTGAAGCGATGCATCATTGGCTTTCATAAATGAAGCTTGCATAGTTTGCAATTCCGCATCTTTTTGAAAACTTGGGAGGTATCGGTAGTAGTCGGGCCTGGGATCTGTGGCTGTAAGCCAGTCCAATGCCGTATTAGATTTTTCACCTAAAACCAACCCCAATGAAACACGCAGATTAGTATGGTTATTAACTGGATGCTCATAGGAAGCAATGGCAACCGGCATTCCCGAAAACGACTGATTCGCATTTCTTTTTCTGCCATTCTGGAAACCCCAACCGGCATTGTAAAAGGAAGAACCAGCAAGTTCTACTGATTCTTCCAACACAGCATTTTGCCTGCCCGAAGCTGTAAAAGCTTCAAATGCCATCAATGAAATGGTACCACCTTTTGCCAGCTTTTTATCTACCCCCAAATACACACTTATACCGTTATAAAATGATCCGGGATAATAACCATTTGTTGCCAGTCTTTTACTAACCGAAACTCGCCAGGCCCAGCCCTGCTGGTTGGTTTCCCTTCCCGTAGTGTACATCCAACGGTGTGCAATATTCCTATTAGAAAAGGCATAACTGATGCGGGTTTCAGGCCTTTGGCGGCTGGCACGCATATCTATATTTGTTGCAGTACCAAGGCTGCCAAACCCATTTTCATTGTCACCCAAACCCTGCCTCCCCATATTATTAGCGGTTACATCATTTAATCCACTCCAAATATTCCATTGTGTATAAGCATCAGGCAGAAAATTCATGGAGATCCCGTTCAGGCTGGTTTCTGAGTACCTGGCATCATAGCCTCTTAACCTGAAGCGCACAACATTAAAATGAAATGCAGCCATCCCTGATAACACATCCCTGTTAGATTTTAATAAGGAAGGAATAAAATTAACTGGCTGCACAGATTTTTCCTGATCACCTACAAAAAGAACAGGCAGCTCCTGCAATACCAGTTCCCCGGCATCTGATAGTTGTATACTATCAGCAAATTTATTTTTTTGAATAATTGGTACTGGCTTTTCCTGGGCTTCTGTTTGTGTAATACAAATGAATGCTGCCCAAAGCCAAAAAAGCTTTGACATAAAATGATTTTTACCATAAAAAATCAGGGGAATACGGTCAAAACACAAACAGGTTATAAATGTAAGCAGCTCTTCGAAACCAGCAAATAAATCCATCAAAATTGCGGTAAATACGCTATGCCATCGTTATGGAGAACGGTAGGTTTACACTTAAATTTTATTGTATGAAAATGCTAATTCTTCTTATGTTGCTTCTTTTACAAATTAATCTGATATCCGCACAAATACCCAACTACCGATCTTGCATCATTGCCTTTTATAATCTTGAAAATTTTTATGATACCATTGATAATCCTATTGTAAACGATGATGATTTTACACCAAAAGGAATTAAACATTATAATAGTCATATCTACTTGGATAAAGTGAATAAGCTTGCATCCGTAATAAGTAGTATTGGAAAAGAAATTATCGCAACGGGGCCCTCACTGATTGGTGTTGCAGAATTAGAGAATGACACAGTGCTTACTGACCTTGTACATCATCCGCTATTAGTTAACAGACAATATGAGATCATTCATTTTGATTCAAAAGATGCCAGGGGAATTGATGTAGCTCTATTATATGACCCCAAATATTTTTTACCGGAAAAAGCACAAAAATTAGTGGTTGATCTGCCTAGTAAAAGTAAAAATGCTTTTTACACTCGCGATATTTTATACGTGAAAGGTTTACTAGCCGGAGAAACTATTCATGTGTATGTTAATCACTGGCCTAGCAGAAGAGGCGGGGAAATTAGAAGTATTCCTGCAAGGCGTGCAGCGGCTTTAACTTGTAAAAAACATATGGAAACAATTTTTTCAGAAGACAAAATGGCTAAGATTATTATCATGGGCGATTTGAATGATGATCCCGACAGTCCGAGTATTACCGAAGTTTTAAAAGCCAAAAAGAAATTGTCAGAAACAGGTCCTGGGGAATTGTATAATCCCTGGGCAGAACTGTATGAAAAAGGTATCGGTACCCTAGCCAACAGGGATAGCTGGGGTTTGTTTGACCAGATCATACTATCAGGTGCCTGGTTGCAGAAACCCCAAAAAGGTCTTTTTTATCAGAAACAATATATTTTTAACCAACTTTTTCTCAAGGAAAATACAGGCAGGTTCAAAGGATACCCCATGCGTACCTGGGATGGCAATACCTACCGGGGAGGCTATAGTGATCATTTTCCTACCTATATCTTATTATTAAAAAACATCAACTAAAGCCAAATCTGAAGCTTTTTCACCAAAATATAAGTAAAAACAGGAGATTTTTGGCTTTTAACTCCTTTCTTTTCCCTACTTTTGCAGCCCCAAATCTGTTTTGGCAGATTCTCTTCTACTTCGTGTGGGAGATGTCCATTGGGATAAACCAATTTAAAAAAACCTAAAAATTCAGGTAATGAACAGTTACGAATTGATGGTGATTTTCACACCCGTACTTTCTGAAGAAGATTTTAAAGCTTCTCAGAAAAAGTATGCCGACATGATCGCAGATCTTGGCGGAGCAATGGTTCACAGCAACCCTTGGGGCTTAAAATCACTCGCTTACCCTATCCAGAAAAAAACAACCGGTATTTACTGGGTGTTAGAATTTCAGGGACCTTCTACTTTGAACGAAAAGTTGAAGATCCAAATGTTGCGCGATGAGCAAATCATGCGTCACATGATCACCAGACTCGATAAATACGCCGTCGAGTACAACCACGTGAAAAGAAATGGCGGATTTGCAATGCAGGATAAAATTGAGGCTTAATCATGGCAAAGAACGAAATCAAATACCTGACCGCCATCAAACAGGAGAAGCCAAGAAAAAAATTCTGTCGCTTCAAGAAATATGGCATTAAATACGTTGATTATAAAGACATCGATTTTCTAAAAAAATTCATCAACGAACAGGGTAAATTGTTGCCCCGCCGTTTAAGTGGTAATTCACTTAAATACCAGCGTAAGGTTCAGGATGCAGTTAAGAAGGCACGTCAGATGGCTTTATTACCTTACGTAACAGATTTATTGAAATAGAATTTATTAGTAACCTTCCCTAATCCCGCTGAAAGCGGGAGACAGTCGCAAATTTAAAAAATTATAGACTGGGCTCTTGGGACTAAAAACAAACATATGCAAGTCATTTTAATTAAAGATGTAGACAACCTGGGCGGACGTAACGAACTGGTAAATGTAAAAAATGGTTATGCCCGTAACTACCTGATTCCACAGAAGTTTGCGGTAGAAGCAAGTACTTCCAACCTGAAGCAACATGCGGAACACCAGAAAGTAAAAGAAAAGAAAGAAGCCCTGATGCTGGCAGAACTGAATAAGGTAATTGATATCCTTAAATCATCTCCGGTTAGTATTGGTGCTAAAACTGGTACCAGTGGCAAAATCTTCGGAAGTGTTACTTCTTTACAAATTACACGTGCTATCCGCGACCAGAAAGGCTATGAAATTGACCGTAAGCGTATTTCCATTGTAGAAGATGTGAAAGAGCTGGGTACCCATAAAGCCACCATTGATTTTGGTAATGGTAATATTGTTGAGATTGATTTTGAAGTTGTAGCAGAATAAATATAACCAGACTTATAGAAAGCCTGTTCTCCGGAATGGGCTTTTTTTTTATGCCCATCCAGGAATATATAACCGAATTGCCAATCTTATTGCTGGAAACCCACAAATCCATTTTCGCTTTTACTGAAATGTATTTGTTTTGTGCAGCCGGATGCCCAATTAGGGGCTTTTTAAAAAAAATAGGCGAAATACATAAAATCCCTATCTTCGGTAATCCAATGACAGTTCTTCCATTTTCCAGAAGGTTTTTCTACGTAAATGCTTCAGGTTTCTTGGTTACTGTTTACTCATTGGTTTTTGATCATTTAATTATTTTTTAGAACATGAACATTTACGTTGGAAATCTTAACTGGAACATGTCCAGTGAAGACATGCAAAACCTTTTTGCACCTTATGGCGAAGTAACCAGCGCCAAAATTGTTACCGACAAATTCAACAATGACCGTAGCAAAGGCTTTGGTTTTGTTGAAATGGCTGATGATGAAGCAGCCCGTACAGCTATCGCTGCATTACACGACACAGAAGTGTTGGGTCGCAAGATAGTTGTTAACGAATCTACCCCACGTCCGGAAGGCGAAAGAGGAGGCTTCAAAAAGAAGAGCTTTGGTGGCGGTGGCGGCGGCGGAAGTCGTGGCGGTTATGGTGGAGGCGGCGGCGGAAGTCGTGGCGGAAGCGGTAGCGGCGGCGGTGGCGGATACAATCGCGACCGTGGTGGCAATAGCGGTGGCGGCGGTGGATACAACAGGTATTAATTCCACAAACAACCCAAACTAACTCTCAAGTCCGGCTTTTGCCGGACTTTTTTTGTTTCCTTTTCTCAGAATAAACCAAACAATGATATTGTGCCCCGTTATATTTTTTATGACTTAGCCCTCATTTTTTCAGTAGAGAGTCCAAACTTAATTCCAATAGCAGAAAAAACATTGTTAACCTTGGTATAGTCTTTACCAAAAGATGCAACAGCCACTATACCTGGCATGATTTGATAATTGGCGATAAAAACCAATCTGTCGTAACTGGCATTGTCAACTTTACTGTTTCTTTTTACGAATTCAAACTGTAAATCAAATTCATCACCCTGGTGTGAGATATTGATGCCATAATCAAAAAAACTGGAATCCTTACTCAATTTTGCCGGATTCCCCTTTGTAGAAAGATACCTGGCTAATCCAACCAATGTGATGGGACTGTTGTCAGGTGTCCATTTCAGGTTGGCCCATATACCAGATCTTTGTGCCGTAATACTTTCTGTTGTTGAACTTGTTCCGGAAAAAGCACCCGCTAATTCCAGCACCCAATTTGTTTGGGCTTTTAATTTATTGATGTCTTTGTGCAGTGATTTTATTTTATTCTGATCTATATTTTCGCCTTCCCCTAAAGCGTTTTCCAGTTCTGTCAATTTTTCTTCTATCAGTTTTATTGTGTTTTGCGAATATGATTTAGCCAGTTGCGTTCTAAAGCCTACAGCAATATTTGAGATACTATCATCTTTGGATGATGCGATAGAAAAAGCGAGCGTTTGAAATATTGGATTTTTATTCTTGATATTATCAGCAAATGTATAAGCGGGTTTGTTTGAAAGCCAATAAGGTGTAAACTCAATAGCACCGCTACTTTGCCAGAGATTAATTAAACTTAATCCTACAGCTTTAGGGTTAGATGGCTTTTCAATAGTAGCCGGTGACTTACCTAATAATACAAATGCGGGTGATGTTGGTATATTCAAATCATTGATCTGAATAGGTTGTGCACCTATCATGTTGATCCATAAAATAAAAGCAATAACAATTATTGAACTTTTCATATTTTTCAATTAAAAGTAAATTCAACTTTCAGTTGAAAAATATCGCCATCAGCATCCACTGTATCGTTGAACATTTTAGCCGCTATGGTACAATTCTGAAAATAATAAGTTACAACTACACCATTGGTCTGTTCATTATCATCAAGTACATTGGTGATGATGGTTAAGGTTTTTCCTTTTATTGCAGAGATATAGCCCAGATCAAGATTCACAATCCTACCTTTTTTTAGGATATCTGAACTATGTTTCCATTTTACAAGGCTTCCGCCTATTTGGGCATTGCCGATGGTCACATTCAGAATAACATGTGCTTGCTGATCATCAATCAGAGATAAATCAACTTCTTCGCTTCTTTTTTTAATTGCCATACAATAATATTTAAGGTTTAAGATTTACCATCACATTTTTATTTTTTTAGATACCAGCTTTTTCAATCCATTCTAAAAACTGAAAAACATTCCACGCATAATTTTCTGCCTGCTTACCGCTACCATTATATGACCGAACAGTTTGAAAAAGATCATTGGGGTGAGAAAGCCATTTTTCTTTTAGTTCTGCAAGGATTCTGTCCAGACAATTTTCTATGGCATACCATTTTTTCTGGATAAAAAAATCTGCATCTGTTTCTATATATTGGATGTCATATTGAAAAATACCATAGCCAGCATAAACCCATTTTTTGGGTTCAAAGCCACGCCATTTGCGTGTAATATTTGCTTCAGCTATTAAGCTATCTGCCAATGACTGCCCATATTTTTCAACAAAAGCTGCTGTATTTTTCGGGAATACTTTTCGGGTTCCGTTTACATCGCCACTAGCGTCAAATACACATCTGGCAAGGATCTCAAAAGGTGTATGTTCATGGATCCATTGATACCAATAGATAGCCGTTTCCTGACAAGCTATTGCAAAGAGTAGCTCTTTGGAAAAAGGAGTACCCAGTAACAACTCATGGAACTGATTACCAAAATGCATGTTCATCCATTCTGCACATTTGATGCAGGTAGTTTGGTTAATGGGTAAATCTAATTGGGCTGGTTTAGTTGGTCTTGATAAGGGATTCTTATCAGCAAAAGTTTTATTTCTATTCTCAATTTTAGAAACCCCTCCGCTCCATATATAATTGTTGTCTTCTGTAAGGTACCATTGTGGATTGTTGTTGATCTTTTCGCCATTCAAAATAATTCCCTTGGTATTAATAGTAGATTTCGGTGCTACTACTTTACAAATTGCAGACATGGTTCTTGGCTCCATTCTGATATTCATTTTCACATTCGTGACCACAGCGCCATCTGCAGCCTCCAGCTGCCAATCTATTGCATGTTCATTCCCTATGCATGTTTGATATTCAATAACTATATCTTTTAACAAACGATCGTAGCTTCTTCTGCTATGCGCCAGTCCGGTAACAGGATCTGTTTTTCGGGATGGATCCAGAAAAAAATGTCCTACAATATCTTTAGCCGGATCTAGTTCAAAATGAAAACAAAGTTTAGCAAGCAACCATACAAATTTGGCATATGCTTTATCTGCATCAATATTCTCGCCATAACAATATTCAATTCCGATGGCTGCATCGTTTGCATTTACGCCGTATAGTTCATTGTCTTTGGGAATATTATATAATACATGCCAGGCTTTTTCGGGACTGGCTGTTAAAGCAGGTACACATTCAATAATTTCTTTGTCATCAACAAATAAATGAGCTGAAGCACTTATTTCATCTTTTGAATTAATATAATAGTTGACGTTTTGGGCAGCGGTAGAATTGATGTTGCCCGTATCATGCACCACCAGAAATCTAACTTTGGCGATCATTAAACCAGACCTTCTTTTTGAGGGTTTTGGGATCAGTTTACTATTGATCAGAAATTTATCGTTGAAAATCATTTTAGTATTTTTTTTTAACCGATTGCAGGATCATTATTATCTATGGTTGCTAATGTGTTGATGGATGATACTTTATTATTTAAAGCATGTTTGTTCTCCGTAATTTTCAAAGCAGCATAGGTACCGGAGCTGAGTCCTAATAAAATCAGGTTATTGGTTTCAATAACAGGCATTACAAAGTTTTGGGGGTTAAGAATGTTGCCTTGTTCAAGAGGCAAGTGTGCCAAAACGTAGGCAATGAAATAGACACCAAAAGTTAAGTTGAAGACAACTGTTTGAAAGCGGTGAATGCTAACACCATTTTCATCTGAAAGTATATCAAGGAAAAAACCCGTACTTTTTGAATCCTGGTGGCGGATAATATTTATTTTTTGTTCATCAGACTGGTCAATTATTTTGGCAGTTGCGATGGTTGCAGAACTGATCCCTATTAAAACAAGTGTTGATTCGTGGAGGGTAGGCGCAATATGGTATTTAAAAAGTATTGCTATGAAAGAACTAAGTATGATAAGTATCCACCAGGCAAGCTGAACCCTTGACCAACTATAGGGTTGTTTATCAGCAACGCTGATATCTTTCAGCATTTTGTATTTTTTATCGAAAAAAATAATAAAAAAAGAAATTACAAAAAAGAGGATCCAGAAGAAACTGATGGGGTTCATAGGAATAGTTTAGGTTTTGAAATACAGGTATTAATACCTATTGAATGATGGCCTAAACATATAAATGAATGAAATAAATTGAAAGCGTGAAATCACGGATTTATATTGGGAAATTTCCCCTAATGTATTGTCTGAAAGGGTAATTAAATGAGGGGTCTGGGCACAAAAAAACCCGTTCAATAAATTGAACGGGTTATAATAAACCTGCCTAACGGCAGACAAGTATGGCAGCTACCTACTCTCCCGGCTTAACGCGAGTATCCGCCTAGGCGGACCAGAGGGACTTAACTTCTCATCACTATCTTTTACCTCACATTAGGGCACAAAAAAACCCGTTCAATAAATTGAACGGGTTATAATAAATATGGCAGCTACCTACTCTCCCGGCTTAACGCGAGTACCATCGGCCATGGGGGACTTAACTTCTCTGTTCGGAATGGGAAGAGGTGAACACCCCCGGCTAAACCACCATAAGATCTTCGTATTCATTTTAGCAAAAACTAAGAT
>CALRUV010000045.1:0-18242 GCA_943371455.1 Chitinophaga pinensis
AAGGCGAATGCCTCTCCCAATGATTTACAGGTTGGTAAAGAGGGAAAGAAAGCAAATGCGCAAAGCAAAAAAAAGGCTGAAATTGTAAAGCCTTTAAATGGTACTTCACAAAAAAAATCAAACAAAAAAAAGCCGGTCGCAGTTTCTCCTGCTAATTCACTTGCAACAAAAACTGTTAAGAAACAGGTGAATAACGCTAAAACAGTAAGCAAGAAGGGACTCAAAAAAATCATTTTTCAATTAAAGTTTCAAACAAGTTTCGGTCAGGAATTATACTTAACCGGTAATCATTTTTTATTAGGCAACAATCTTTTTGATCAGGCAATTCCCCTGCAATATTTCAACGAAGACTATTGGTATTATGAACTCGACATACCTGCAAATAGTAATCAGGATTCTGTAATTACATATCATTATATCTTAAAGAATGCAGATGGTACGGTAAACTATGATTGGGGAAATGATAAAAGTTTTACAACTTCTCTGATTGATGCAGAAGAATTATTGCTGCTTGATGCATGGAATCATGCAGGATACTATGAGAACTGTTTTTATTCAGAGCCATTTAAACAAGTTTTATTAAAAAAATATGTCACTTCAGTAAATGCATTCAAACCTGAAATATGTACACATACGCTCAAAGTGAAAGCACCTTTGCTTACAAAAGGTCAAACCTTATGCATAGCAGGTAACTGTGCATCTTTGGGAAATTGGCAAACAGATTCGCCACTTTTATTGGGTAAGGAAGCAGACAGTGATTTTTATACCCTTGGTGTGAATCTTTCCAGCGAAATGTTTCCTGTTGCGTATAAATATGGCGTTTTTGATATTACGCAACAGAAATTTATCAGATTTGAAGACGGTAATAATCGTGTGTTACCAGAACTAGGTAAACCCGGTAGACAAACAGTGGTGAATGATGGGTTTGCTGTTTTGCCTAATAATACCTGGAAGGGTGCCGGTACGGCTATTCCTGTATTCAGCTTAAGGTCTGAACATAGTTTTGGGGTAGGTGAATTCACAGATCTTGCTTTGCTGGTAAACTGGTCTGTTCAGGTAGGTTTCAAAATGATTCAGATCTTACCTATCAATGATACTACGGCAAATCATACCTTAATGGATTCCTATCCCTATGCGGCCATTTCAGCTTTTGCATTGCATCCGATGTATTTGAATCTTTCAAAAATGTTGGATTCAGAAAAAGCGACCAGGAAATTACATAAACTGGAAGGCGAACGTATCCGTTTGAATGCCTTGTCTGTAGTAGATTATGAGGCAGTAAATAAAATAAAGCTGGAATATGCTGCATTTGTTTACAAAGAATCGGGGGCCGCTTGTTTTGAATCAAAAGAATACCAGGAATACTTCCTGCAAAACAAACATTGGCTGGTACCTTATGCTGCTTTCTGTTACCTGCGCGAACAATATGGTACGGTAGATTTTAGCAAATGGCCAGCTTATAAAGTATACCATGAAAAAGATATCAATGAACTAACCGAGAATGGTTCAGCTGCTTTTCATGACATAGGCTTTTATTTTTTTATTCAATACCATCTGCATCTTCAATTAAAAGAAGCGACTGCTTATGCGCACGCACATCATATCATTCTGAAAGGAGATATCGCTATCGGCGTAAATCGCAATGGCGCAGATGCCTGGCAAAATCCGGAACTATATCACCTGAATTACCAGGCCGGTGCACCACCTGATGATTTTGCTGTTACGGGTCAAAACTGGGGTTTTCCCACTTATAATTGGCAGCGGATGCGCGAAGATGGTTTTGCCTGGTGGAAACAGCGATTTGAACAAATGAGCTATTATTTTGATGCTTTCCGAATCGACCATATTCTGGGATTCTTTCGTATTTGGAGTATTCCCATGCATGCAGTTGAAGGGATAATGGGGCATTTTGTACCTGCGATACCTGTTCATATCAACGAATTTAATAGTCAAAATATATGGTTCGATTACCATCGTTATACCCAACCCTATATAACAGAAAATGTTCTATGGGAAATATTTGGACATGATAATGAATTAGTGAAAAGCCTTTTTTTAGCTGAAGAAGGCTCAGGTATTTATTCATTAAAGCCAGAATACAAGACCCAGCGTTTGGTAGAACAATATTTTTCAACATTGGAGCAGGATACACACCATGCAAAGATCAGGCAGGGTTTATTTCACCTGATCAGCAATGTGATATTATTTGAAGCAGTTGAGAGTGGCCGATTGGAATTTCATTTCCGTTTTGGTATGGAGCATACATCTTCATTCAAAAATCTGGAATATTACACACAGCAGCAGTTGCGGGAATTATATGTGAACTATTTCTTCCGTCGCCAGGATGATTTTTGGAAAAAGGAAGCATTGCAAAAATTACCTGCCCTGAAAAGGGTAACCAATATGTTGGTTTGTGGTGAAGACCTGGGTCTTGTGCCAACCTGTGTTCCGGAAGTGATGCGACAATTGGGCTTATTGAGTTTAGAAATACAACGGATGCCTAAGGATCCGAATATTTCCTTTTTTCACCCCAATGATGCGCCGTATCTGAGTGTAGTAACACCTTCCACACACGATATGAGTACCATACGCGGATGGTGGGAAGAAGACAGGGAAAGGATCCAGAAATTTTATAACCAGATTCTCGGACAGTGGGGTGAAGCGCCTATATATTGTGAAGCATGGATCAATAAATCAATCCTGTTAGAACATTTGTATTCTCCTGCCATGTGGAGTGTTTTTCAGTTACAGGACATTCTGGGAATGGATGAAACCCTTCGCAGAAAAGACCCGCAAGAGGAAAGAATTAATGTGCCTGCAAATCCCAAACATTACTGGCAATACCGCATGCACCTCAGTTTAGAAGAATTGATCAAAGCAGATGATTTTAATAATGTATTGCTAGGGTATATACAGGATAGCGGAAGGTAAATCTTAAGGATACTGTTTCGTTTTATTGCTTGAATGCAGAAAAAACAGCAGCAGGGATCTTGTTATTGATTGTAATTGTTGCCACTTACCTTTGACCAAATTATTTTTACTTGAAACTTCTTTACCAAGAACAAAACCTCCCTTTCGAATTTCCATTCACTATTTCCAATGGCAGAACCAAAAC
This sequence comes from Chitinophaga pinensis, assembly GCA_943371455.1. Taxonomy (GTDB): domain Bacteria; phylum Bacteroidota; class Bacteroidia; order Chitinophagales; family Chitinophagaceae; genus Sediminibacterium; species Sediminibacterium pinensis_J. The sequence goes on from CALRUV010000045.1 coordinate 3,116, forward strand.
GCACCAACCTGCTTTGGTAGTGGCCTTAGAAATGGGTCCCTTCCGGGGTTTTGGGGAAGCACCTGCTATTGCCTATTATGATATTACTGTTGAAAAAATGGTAGCCGATCTGGTAGCAAAAAAAAACCTGGTAGAGAAATTTGCTTTTACAGAACCAGAAAGGTATTGGCATTACCTGCATCATTTATTTCCACAAAATCCTTTTCTGGTTTGTGCTTTAGATATAGCAGCATGGGATCTTTATGGTAAAATGAAAGCACAGCCCTTGTATCGTTTATGGCAAACAGAGTGGACTAATACGCCCTTTACAGATTATACCATTGGCATTGATACGATTCCTGCAATGTTAGATAAAATGAAAGCTAAACCCTGGCCAGTATATAAAATTAAATTAGGTACGTCAGACGACATAGCTATCATTGAAGCCTTGCGAAAGTATACAGATGCTGTTTTACGGATAGATGCCAATGCAGGGTGGACAACAGAAGAAGCCTTAGAAAAAATTCCAAAGCTTGCAGACCTCGGCGTTGAATTCATTGAACAGCCATTGGCTAAAGATAATTGGGAAGGCATGAAAAAATTATTCGTAACCTCTTCTTTACCACTTATAGCAGATGAAAGTTGTGTATTTGAACAGGACGTAAAAAAATGTGCTGGTCATTTTCATGGCATTAATATCAAGCTTACCAAGTGCAGTGGCATTACGCCTGCCATACGTATGATTACAGAAGCACGTTCATTAGATATGAAAGTAATGATGGGAAGTATGAATGAAAGTACCATTGGGTCTGCAGCCATTGCACATTTTCTACCACAACTGGATTATGCTGATCTGGATGGCCCTATGATGTTATCAGAAGATATTGCAACAGGCCTTCTTTACGATAATGGCCAGGTAAAGGTTTCCCAAAATCCTGGTCTGGGTATTTCAGTAAAATAAATACGGCCTTTAACTATTTTGTAACAAGCATTTTTATTTCTGGCATTAGGTTTGGCTTGTAGTAAGTATAAAACCATTTGTTATGAAAAAGATTTTACTTTCAACATTACTTCTTACAGGAATTCTTTTTATTGGCCACAGTTTTGCACAGGTTAGAGTTAACCTCAATATAAACCTTGGCAACAGGCCATCATGGGGTATTCCTGGAAATGTAAGGGGCGATTTTTATTACCTGCCCGAAATTGATTGTTATTACGATATCCCCCAACGTCAGTTCCTTTATTTTGATGGAAGAGGATGGAGAGGCTCTGCCATGCTACCTGATAGGTACAGGCAGTATGACTTGTATAGAGGATTCAAAGTGATGATCAACCAACCTCGCCCATACTTGAATGGTCATTATTACAGAAACCAATACCTTTCATATTATAATAATTACCATCGTAACCGCGCTCCTCAAATGATGGCGCCTAATTATCCAAATCGTTATGATGATAACAGGTATGACAGGAGAAGAGAGAATGACTGGGACGATAACAGGTACGACAACAGTAATCATAACAGGAACGAAAGAGGCAGGGATAATTTTAATGAAGATAGAAATAGACGCCAAAGAGGGCGTGGTTAAGAAATATCTAAGACCATTGATAACCTTTCATTGGTCTTAGTTTTAAAATCAGTTTTGGCTACCTCAATACTCTGCGCGAATTTAGCAACCTATCAGAACCCTATGACGCCAGAACGTAAATCAAAGCTCCTGCAAGTTCTCAATAAGCGACAGGCAGGATTAACGGTAGTTATGGAAAACGTGCATGATCCGCATAATATTTCAGCAGTGATGCGAACCTGCGAAGCAGCCGGGATACAGGATGTTTATGTGCTTACCACTATTATTTCGAGGCATAAAAGATTTGGCGTAAAAAGTAGCAGCAGTGCAGCAAAATGGTTAACCATTCACCAGCATACAGAAGCGAAAAGTTGTTTTAAAGAATTGAGATCAAATTATGATCTTATATTAACCACACATTTAGCTTCTGATGCTATTGACTTATATGCAATAGATTTTACCAAAAAAATTGCACTCGTTTTTGGTAATGAACACGATGGGGTAAGCGAAGAAATACGCTCTTTGGCGGATGGTAATTTTGTGATTCCGCAAGTGGGCATCATTCAAAGTCTGAATATTTCTGTAGCCTGCGCTGTTGCTATCTATGAAGCTTACAGACAAAGATCTGCAAAAGGCATGTATGAGGCAAATACTTTTACAAAAGAAAAGCAGCATGCCCTTTTAAAAAACTGGGGCTTTACTGAAAAAGATATTTTATGAAAAAACTAGTAGTTGCTATGGTATGTTTGTTTTGTTTGAATTCCGTTCAAGCCCAAACAATACCCAAAATGTCGATTGATGCATTAAACAAAATGCTGGATACTGTTTCTGTACCCATCGTTGTTAATTTCTGGGCAACCTGGTGTGGACCCTGCGTTCGGGAAATTCCCTGGTTTGAAAAAGGTGTTGCAGCGTTCAAAAATAAACAGGTAAAACTGGTTTTGGTGAGTGTGGATTTCCCTGATGAATATCCAAAAGGAATCCGTGATTTTATCAAACGGAAGTCGGTGAAGTCTGATGTTATCTGGTTAAACGAATCAGATGCAGCAGTTTTTGGACCAAAAATAGACAAGGGTTTTGATGGTTCCATACCTGTTACCTTAATGATCAACAATAAAAATAAGTACCGCCAATTTTATAAGCAACAATTAACAGAACCTCAGCTGGAATTGGCTTTGCGTAAGCTCACAGAATAAGAGAATACTTTTCAATTTTTGAAAAAAGCCAACTTCCCCTATGTTGGTGAAGCAGGCGCATTTGCTTTTATTTCTGCTTCCGCTGCTTGTCTTGCCTCCACTTCTTGCGTGAGGAAAGTGAGACTTACATTCAATTCAAAACCAATTAATAGAATCAATGAATTGAAATAGATCAGGATCATGATAATGAGTACAGTGCCTATTGAACCATACACTTGGTTATAACTGGCAAAATTGTTTACCCAAAAAGAAAACCCTAATGTTGTTAACAATGTAAGGCAAGTAGCCAGAATAGAACCAGGTGATAGCAATGCCCATCTTTTTTTGATAGATGGGGCATATTTATAAATCAATGCAATGCCAAAATAAACCATACTGATAATAGTTCCCCATCTAACCCAGTTCCACCATATCACACGGTTTACCCTTCTCATGTTAAAGAGGTTTTTTAGAAGATAGGCCTGTCTTTCTTTTCCCAAAAACAATGCGGCAGCAGAAATCAACACCAGGATAAGCAGAATAAAAGTGAGGCGCAATGCACGCCAGCGTTGGTGCATAAAGATCCCTTTGTTTTCCTGTATAGATTTATCGAAGGTTCTGATAATAGCTATCATTGCATTGGAGGAATAATAAATCAGTAAGATAAAACCAAATGAGAAAATCCCCGCATGGGGTATCTCTAAGAGGTCATTTAGGATATTGGCAATGAGGTTATATGTGCTGGAATTGGGTGTAATGTCTTTGAAGAGATTCAGGATCTCTTTTTGAAAACTATCTGGTTTGGGAAAGAGGGGTATCAATGAGAAAAGAAACAATATGGCAGCCGGCAAAGCTATGATCAGGTTAAATGAGATAGCAGCAGCCCTCTCACCTAAACCCACTTTATTTACCTGTTTTAGAAAAAAGTTGGCTACATCATACACAGGAATGCCATAGAAGCCGGGTATGACCCAGTGTTTACTCTTTCTGAGCAAAAATGCCACAGGTGGAAAACGTATAATGATGCGTTCTAATCTGGTCAATTTTCAGAAGGGTTATTTTGTTTTTTTGCCATATAAATATCCAATGCTTTCTGGTATTCTTTGGCATATTGGTCATGTTCTGTAAAGTTACTACTGAAGTGGTGGTATCCGCTAAAATCACTTTTGGCCACAAAGAAAAGGAAATTCGTTTTTGGGGCATCCAATATAATATCAATGGTTTTAGGTGAGGGGGTACAAATAGGTCCAGGCGGTAATCCTTTTCTCCTATAAGTATTATAAGGGGAGGGGTTGCTCAGGTATTTCTCATAAATGCGTGTGATAGTAAAGTCATTCATCGCAAACTTGATGGTTGGACAAGCCTGTAAGGGCATTCCTTTATCCAATCTGTTTAAATAAACGCTGGCAATTTTTATTTTATCACTATCGTAATTGGTTTCTTCATCCACAATAGAAGCCAGTGTGTACACTTCCTGCTCTGATAAGTCCAGCGCTTTTGCTTTTTCTTTTCTGTTATTGGTTTGCCAGAATTTAATTTTATTATCAGATAATTTTTTAAAGATCCTTTGCAGAGAAGTATTCCAGTAGAAGGCATAAGTATCCGGTATGATCATGGTAAATACCGTATTGGTATCCACGCCCCATTGTGATAAGCTATCATTAGAACTTAAAAAGCGCATAACCGACAGAGAATCGTGCTCGAAATTTTTTGTTATGAGTTTTGCCAGTTCTTCCTTGGTTCTAATTCGGTTGATGATGAGTTTCATCTCAGCCTGCTGGCCGTTTTTCAGTTTTCTGGCAATATTTAGAACATTGTCGCCTTTTTTTATTTCATACTTACCAGCTTTTATCTTTTGCCAGGCCCCAAGCACTGATGCCATGATGTTAAAAGCCGTTTTATTCCTGATAATACCTTGATTGGATAATTCTGTTAATACAGACTCTTTATTTTTTGCAGCGTCAGTTATGATAAAATATTTCGACTTTTCAGAAAATGTGGTAGCCGGACCAAGAAATAGCCAATATGCGATGAGTAAGAGCGGAATAGTTACAAGATAGATTCTGCTTCTAGAAAATTTCATAAGTCAAATTAAATAAAAAACCCTGTCCGAATTACGAACAGGGTGATATATTATACAGAAACAAATTATTTTTTAATAGGCAGCTGCTGAGCAGGTACCGTATTAGCAGGCACTTGTGCAGGTGCAGGGGGCGGTGCTGTTTGATTGGTATTTACTTTTTGTAATAAACCCCCGTCATTGGATATAGAAGGACCACCTTTTAAAAATACAACGGAAAAAATAGCCAGCAAGCCTATGATACCCGCAAATAACCAGGTTCCTTTTTCAAGTACATCAGTTGTTTGTTTAACACCCATCAGTTGGTTGCTGAAACCACCCACACTACCGGATAAACCACCGCCTTTCGGATTTTGTACCAAAACGATAAAAGCAAGACCGGCAGAAGCCAGCACCATTAAAATCAAAAACACATAAATCATGTTATAAACCTTTTAATTGTTCAATTTTGGATGCAAAATAACTGGATTTTTCAGGATTTAAGAAACTTAATTTAATTAGCAGCTGGATTGCCTTATCAGTTTGCCCCTGTTTGATCAATACTTCCGACATGGATTCGGTTACTATTTCCCTGGTTTCATTCGATTGGAGAGCAGTTTCTGCCACTGCTTTTTCCCTTTCCAGGTTTGCACCAAGCTCTGCAGCTGGCACTTGCTTGATCTGTTTAAGCCAGTCTGTAAATTTGAGCAGGTTTTTGGTGAGTTTGTCCTGGGGTATCTTGTCCAGGTCTATTTTAATGCCCTGTGAAGCAAAATAATCAATAGTAAACAGCCTTTGTTTTTCATTTTCTATATCCAGCTTGGCATCTGCATCCAGTGGTTTTTTAAAATCTGCCAGTTGTTCAGATAAAATCCCCGATATTTTACTATCTGAATCCTCCAGGGGTTCTGCCATGTCGTTTTCGGCCCCATCAGGCAATGGATCTTCCTCTTCCTGTTGAGTTTCCCCCTTATAATCAATATCCCGCATCATGGCCTTCACCGCTTCAACAGTTGGGATAACCATTTCTGTTGGAAGGGGAGCAGATGGTTTTTTTTTCGTTTCAATGGTATGGTGCCCATTTAATGAATGGTGCAATTGAAACTGAAGCCATAAAGGGTTGGTAAAATACAAATTTGCCTTTTGCAGTGCATCTGTACTATCATCCTGTTTTTCTGCATATTTTTTAGAAGCTATAAAAAATCGGGCTGGGGTAAAATAGGGGTATTGATTCACTAGCTGCTCCAGTGAATCCATGTTTAATTGCGACAGGGTTAATTTGCCGGCTAAATGAAACAATGCTTTTTCCTGTGTCAGATTCATTGAAAGTGAAAGTTACAAATTACCAGTTAGAAAAGATACGGTTAAAAATGTCGTCAGTTAGGCTTCGCACTATTTCATCCAGCAACGCACCTTCGGCCTGTTGCAGGGATAAGGAAGCTGCGTAGTCAAAACTGCGACTAACATCAAATTCTTCAGATTTATTTTCCAGGTTCTTTTTCAGGGTCATGTGCAAGGTAACCGTTAATCGGTTGGTACTCGCTTGTTGTGCACTTACACCTACTGTTTGGGAAGGATCGTAGGTTGTAATAACGCCATTGATCACATAATGTGCATCATCACTATTGGTGCGTGTGAGTTTGGTATTGCCCACTATTTTCTGTAAGATCTTATCAGTAAATTTTTGTGCCAGTTGGGGATTGATATACCGCGCTTTATTTTCGATATAACCAACCTTAACTGTTTTTACATCAACAGGTATGGTGGCTTCATTGAATTTATAAATACCGCATGACTGCAATGCAAATAAAAGCAAGACCAGAATACCATATTTGCTAACAGGCAATACAGCCAAATGTTTCATGTAATCAAAAAAATAAAGCATCGGTTTTTTCATACTAATCTCCCACATTTAAAATCAAGAAACAAGAAACAAGCGTCAAGAAATAAAAAATAAAATTCAAGAAACAAGAATCCGTAATCGGAATCCTAAATTCAAAATCCAAAATCCGCAATCTGAATTCCTCACTCATCAATATCATATTCCTTCAACTTCCTATACAAAGTCCTTTCACTAATCCCCAGATCAAGGGAAGCATCTTTTCTTTTTCCTTTATGTTTCTTCAATGCTTTGATGATGAGTTCTTTTTCTTTATCTACAATATTCAATGATTCTTCTATTTCTTCATGCTGGTGTATGCCATCATCATGTAATAAAACTGGTTGAGAAGGATTGCTGTTTGCCGGAAGAAAGGATGCTGGCATATTACTTTGATGCGAATTGCTAACTGTTGTAATAGCCGAACCTGTTTCCCCATTTGGGTGAAAATCATTCACCAAAGATTCCCGGGTAAAATTGGCTGCAGAGCCCGCCAGTGAAGGGTTTTGCAAGATCTCTAGAAACATTTTTTTTAACTCCGTAACATCTTTCTTCATGTCGAAGAAAAGTTTGTATAGTATTTCACGTTCATTGGAAAAATCGGATGAATTGCCAGGATGATTGGTAAGCATGGGTAACCTATTACCACTTTGATTTTCTGGCAGAAACCTTCGCATTTCATTACCGCTAATTTGGTTGGTGGTGCTGAGTACCGAAATTTGTTCTGCAATATTTTTCAACTCCCGCACATTACCCTGCCATTTATGGTTGATCAGTAAATTTTTGGCTTCCTCATCCAACTGAACAGGGGAGGTTTTATAACGTTCCGCAAAATCCACAACGAATTTTCTGAATAACAACAGAACATCTTCTTTTCTGTCTCTCAGTGAAGGAACCCTTATCGGCACAGTACTCAATCGGTAATAAAGGTCTTCTCTGAATCTTCCTTTTTGGGCAAATTCCAGTAATTCCCGATTTGTGGCGGCAATTACCCTTACATCCGTTTTTTGTACTTTAGAAGAACCTACCCTGATAAACTCACCGGTTTCTAAAACACGCAGTAACCTTGCCTGCGTACCCAGGGGCATTTCACCAATCTCATCCATGAAAATGGTACCGCCACTTACCGTTTCGAAATAGCCTTTCCTACTGTCAACGGCACCTGTAAATGCACCTTTTTCATGACCGAATAATTCCGAATCAATTGTTCCCTCCGGAATTGCGCCACAGTTTACGGCTATAAATGGGTTATGCTTGCGTGCAGAAAGTGCATGAATGATTTGAGAAAAAACTTCCTTACCCACACCACTTTCTCCAACTATCAATACGGTAAGGTCTGTAGCTGCTACCTGCACAGCTGTGCTCAACGCATAATTTAATGCCGGTGAATTTCCTATAATCCCAAACCTGTTTTTAATACTTTGTAAATCCATTATATCAAATAAAAAATCAAAAAAATATACCTAAATCAATCAAATACTTAGTTCCTCACTTTACAATCGTTCCCAGTAAAGTACCCGCTGTGCATGCATGTACCAAAACATTTACATAGTCACCCTTTTTCAAACCATAATTTTCTTTAGGAAAGATCACCACTTTGTTGTGATCTGTTCTTCCATGCCAGTCATCGGCGCTTTTTTTAGAATCGGCTTCAATTAAAACAGAAAAAGTTTTTGTCACATCCCTTTGCATACTTTCCAATGAATGAATCCTGTGTAGGGCAATGATTTCCTGCAACCTGCTTTTCTTTAAGTCCTCCGGCACATCATCTTCATATCTTTTTTCTGCCAGTGTTCCTGGTCTTTCACTATAGAAATACATATAAGCTAGATCATACTTACAATACTCCATCAATGTATATGATGCCCTGTGGTCTTCTTCTGTTTCTGTACAAAACCCTGAGATCATATCTGTACTAATGCCGCAGCCAGGTATGATTTCCCTTATCCTGTTCACTTTGGCGATATACCATTCACGGGTATAGGTTCTGTTCATCAATTGTAAGATCCTGTTGCTGCCACTTTGAACAGGCAAATGGATATAATTACAGATATTATCATATTTGGCAATAGTAAATAATACCTCATCAGTGATGTCTTTCGGATGTGAAGTGCTGAACCTTACCCGCAATAGGGGAGATACCAAAGCCACTTTCTCTAATAACATGGCAAAGGTTACCGTTTCTTCTTTCTGCTCATCTATCCAGTAATAACTGTCTACGTTTTGTCCTAAAAGGGTTACTTCTCTGTAGCCAGTTTCGAATAAGTTAATTACTTCCTGCAAGATTGAATGGGCATCCCTGCTTCTTTCTCTTCCTCTTGTGAAAGGCACTACACAAAAACTACACATATTATTACAACCCCGCATGATGGATACAAAAGCACATACCCCATTACTATCCAATCTAATGGGGGCAATATCACCATAGGTCTCCTCCCTGCTTAATAATACGTTGACTGCTTTCTGGCCTGTTTCTGCTTCCAAAATAAGCGAAGGCAAACTGCGATAAGCGTCTGGACCTACCACCAGGTCAACCAGTCTTTCTTCTTCCAATAGTTTCGACTTCAGCCTTTCTGCCATGCAGCCCAAAATGCCTATCAATAAACCCGGTTTTTTCTTTTTTAGGGAACGGAATTCTGTTAATCTTTTCCTAACTGTTAATTCTGCTTTTTCTCTGATGGAGCAGGTGTTAAGTAATATGAGATCCGCTTCTTCTTCATTGCGGGTAGCACCATAACCCTCTTGGTTAAGAATGGAAGCCACTACTTCACTATCGGCAAAGTTCATGGCACAACCATAACTTTCAATATAGAATCGCTTGGAAACTAAGTTCAGATCAATATTAGCAGGATGGTAGGCTTCACCTTGTCGGCTCTCATCATGCATCTTGCCCGCTAATTCCAATATTTCCATACTTGCTCTTGTTTAGCTTGCGAAAGTACTAAAATCTAAGTGCTTTGTGCCAGATTGGCAGCGGTTGTTTCTGTTAATTTACACAGATAGCTTAGATTTACACGCAAAAAATTGAATTTAATGCGCTTAGGCATCCTGGTAATTCTGACATTTTTCATTGCAGGTGTAGGTTTCTCCCAAAATTTGATCATTGGGACTTTCAGAAATGAAACATCCCGAAATATCAAAAAGGAACAGGATACTTCAACCTGGAATTGGAAAAGAGGGGGCTTGATGAACTTCAATTTGGCCCAGGGTTCTTTGAGCAATTGGGCAGCGGGGGGCGATAATTTTACGCTTTCTGTAAATGCCTATTTCAATTATTACTTCTTTTATAAAAAAGGAAGACATAGCTGGGATAATAATGTGGATGTGAACCTGGGCTTTCTCCAGTCTACCAGTATTGGTACACGAAAAAATGACGACCGTTTCGATTACCTCAGCAAATACGGTTACAAAATGGACACTTTAGGAAAATGGTTTCTGACAGGGCTTTTTAATTTTCGATCCCAGTTCTTTGATGGCTATACTTACAATAAAAATATAGGTGATTTTTCTTCCACTTTTCTTTCGCCGGCATACCTGATTATTTCGGCCGGGTTTGATTATAAACCTTCCTCAAATTTCTCTCTGTTTTTATCACCCTTAACATCAAGATCTACTTTTATTGCCAATAATACTTTATCCAATAAAGGGGTATATGGGGTGCCCAAAGGGTCAAAAATGTATAATGAAATAGGAACTTTTGCCACTATCAATTTCAATAATACGATTGCAAAAAACATCAATTATAAAGGCAGGCTCGATCTTTTTTCCAATTACCAAAACAAACCCCATAACCTGGATTTGTTTATGACCAATCTGGTATCTTTCAAGATCAATAGAAATTTTTCTGCAACTTATGGGCTGGATTTTATTTATGATGATGACATCAAATTATTTGGTCCTCTTAATCAATCACCAGCCTTGCAGATTAAAAGTCTGATAGGGATTGGATTCCTCAAACCCTTGAATGTAGTGAAGATCATACAATCACCTAAGACCTGACTTTCAGTAAATGCTTGATTCTATTGGCTTTATAAGTAAGGTCTGAATAGTCTTTGTGAAGAATGGTCACATGTCCCATTTTTCTCCCCGGCTTGGTATTGGTTTTGCCATAGAGGTGAACAAAAACATTATCCATTTTCATTACTTCTTCCAATCCATCATATTTTGCTATGCCCTCAAAACCTTCAGCTCCCAATATGTTTACAATAGCAGAAGGCAGAATAGCTTCAGGATTTCCCATAGGGTAATCAAGTATGATACGCCACAACATATCGTATTGACTGGAATAGTTGGCTTCAATGGTATGGTGTCCGCTGTTATGAACCCTTGGTGCTGTTTCATTCACCAGTACTTCATCCTTATCATCTATAAATAATTCAATTGCAAATAATCCGGGACTGCCCAATTCTCTTACAACCCTGGCTGCAATGGCTTCAGCTTTCCAGATTGTTTTGTCGGGTAAGATGGCAGGACTTAACTGGTAATCCAGCAGGTTCCAAACAGGATCGAAGATCATTTCCGCAGGCGGATAAATAATGGTTTCTCCGGTAAGATTCATGGCAACTATGATGGCTATCTCTTTTTTGATACTAACTTTTTTCTCTAATACAGCAGGTGCATCAAAAGCTTTCTCCAGATCCGATTCATCATTTAAAACCTGAACCCCTTTTCCATCATAGCCACCCATACTGATTTTTTGAACAGCGGGCAAAAAAGACAGATTTTCCATTACGGCATTCTTATCGGATGTAACAATAAAAGGAGAACTGGGTATTTGGTGTGTTTGGTAGAACTGCTTTTGAATTATTTTATTTTTGATGGTATTAATGGCAGCCGGTTTGGGGTAAATGCGCACACCTTCTGCTTCTAATTTTTCCAGCGCAGCCACATTAACCGATTCAATCTCTATGGTAAGCGCATCCAGGCCTTTTCCAAAAGCATAAACCGTTTCAAAATCAGTGATATCCCCTTTGGTAAAATGATGACAAAGATGAGCCGCCGGGCAATCTGCATCATTTTCCAATACATAGGTTTCAACCGTATAATTAGCAGCAGCCTGCAATAACATTCTACCCAATTGCCCACCACCAAGGATACCCACTTTCATTGACTTGATTTTTTAATTACGAAGATAAGGGTTTGAAGTTTTGAGTTTTGAGTCTAAAGTCTAGAGTTGATATTAAATATTAAACTAAACCCCCAACTCTAAACCCAAAACTCCAAACTCCAAACTTTCCTCTATTTTTGCCCCATGCTTCCTGATTATCCGCATAAATTATTCGGAGATAAACGTTTTTGTTATTGTTTACTCATGGCTACTCTTGCCATGGATGCTTGGAAAAGCTAGTAGTTTATAGCGTACTTCTTTTTTTTTCATCATGTAAATATTTTTATGGAATCAATATCAAATACAGCTTCTGCTGTAACAAATCAAACAGATTTTCTTCCTTTGTTAGGAACTGATTATGTTGAATTTTTTGTGGGAAATGCCAAGCAGGCAGCACATTTTTATAAAACGGCTTTTGGATTTCAAAGTCTTGCTTATTCCGGTCCGGAAACAGGTGTTAAAGAAAAAGTGAGCTATGCTGTAAAACAACACAAACTCACTTTTGTATTTACTACGCCATTAAGAAGCCAAAATGCCATTGCAGACCATATTTACAAACATGGGGATGGGGTTAAGTTTTTGGCATTGATGGTGGATGATGCCAAACAAGCCTGGTTGGAAACTACCCAAAGAGGGGGTAAGTCTTATATGGATCCCCAGATTTTGACTGATGCATTTGGCGAAGTGGTGATGAGTGGCATACATACCTATGGTGAAACCGTTCATTTGTTTATTGAGCGAAAAAATTACCAGGGCGTATTCCTTCCGGGTTTTCGTAAATGGGAATCTGTTTACAATCCAGTTGATACAGGCCTTTTGTATGTAGACCATTGTGTGGGTAATGTTGGATGGAACCAAATGAACCCCTGGGTAAAATATTATGAAGAAGTGATGGGATTCAGAAATATCCTCACATTCGATGATTCAGATATCTCTACAGAATACTCAGCATTGATGAGTAAAGTGATGAGTAATGGCAACGGCTATGTTAAATTTCCTATCAATGAACCTGCAGAAGGAAAAAGGAAATCGCAGGTAGAAGAATACCTTGATTATTATGATGGGGAAGGTTGCCAGCACGTAGCATTGGCCACCAATGATATTGTGAAAACAGTTACCGATCTGCAAAGCCGCGGTATTGAATTTTTACAGGTGCCCACATCTTATTATGATGAACTGATTGACAGGGTAGGACAAATTGATGAAGACATTACACCGCTTAAAAAACTAGGTATTCTGGTAGACAGGGATGAGGAAGGATATTTGTTACAAATTTTCACAAAACCCGTTGAAGACAGGCCAACGCTGTTCTTCGAAATCATTCAGCGAAAAGGAGCCAAAAGTTTTGGCAAGGGCAATTTTAAAGCATTATTTGAAGCTATTGAAAGAGAGCAGGAGTTAAGGGGGAATTTGTAAGTAATGCAATGCTGCTTATCAAAAACTTAACGATAATGAACTTTGCAAATAAAAAGGAAGCATCAAGAAAAAAGTCACTTGGGGAATTAGGTGAGTTATTTGCATTAAAATCTCTTGTTGATAAAAAGTTTGATAGAATAAGGAATCTCAATGACGATTCTATGAACGAAGCATTTGCTGATATTTCTTGTGAAAAAGACGGTATAAAATATATAATTAGTGTAAAGGCAAGAAACAAATTTCAAAAAAATGGTAAATTGAATACTAGATATAATCTCGGGAAAAAAGTATACGAAAAAGCCGTAGCGTCCGAGAAAAAATATAAAGCGAAAGCTTGCTGGTTAGCTATTCAATTTGACCACAACTCATTCTCCATTTATTTTGGACAACTAAGTGAATTAAATGGTAGTAAGGCAATCCCAATAGACAAATGTGAAAAAGGCATAGTCGGTGAGACTTGGATACACAAAAAACGTCATTATTTCGACTTTGATTATTATACCAACAGGTTAAAATAGTAAATGGCAAATCGTTGGGGCATACCGAAAAACGTAGAAGAACTAGTTAAAATAAGAGACACAAATTGTGTTTACTGCGGAATTTCATTTACTAATTCCATTGTTTCTTATAAGACAAGACCGACTTGGGAACATATTATTAACGACATTAGAAGAAACGGACCTGACAACATAGCGATTTGCTGTGGATCGTGCAATGCCAGTAAAGGATCAAAAAATTTGATTGACTGGATAAATGGCAAATACTGCTTGACTAAAGGAATTACAAAAGACAATGTTGCGGCAGTAGTTAAAATATATTTGAACAGACTATAAAGCCGACCTACTCAGACAGTTTTTGCGTTAGTGGGCGGATATCGACAGATGGAATAGAAACATTTGGGTAATCATTAAACGTTGGTGATGGGAGACACTTTACAGGTTCAAAAGCCTATTAGCTCAAAGACTTAAACCTTTTTGGATGCTTAAAACTAAGAATCAGGGCAAATGATAACAATTTTTTGCACTTGCTTTTCGTTAATAATCTGTAAATCCATTTTTTCAGGGGTTTTGTAATCCTTATTTTTAGCACATGAAGTACCTGTTTCTGTTATGTTTTATACTGATAGGCCATGCAAAACTGGGTGCGCAATTGTCTATTAAGAACGTTTCTAAGCAAAATGCAAAGCAGGCAGCCGCTCTGATGCAAAAAGCTGACACGCTCAAGAAACAATTGGCCGCTATTCATATGGAATGGCCGGTAAAGCAGATTTATGTAAGGAGTTTTAAATATGATAGCCAACTGGAATTGTGGGTTCGCAACAAAAGCAATGAGGCGTACAAACTGTTTAAAACCTATAAGGTTTGTGCATTATCGGGTGCTTTAGGTCCCAAGCGTATTGAAGGCGATTACCAGGTGCCGGAAGGTTTTTATTATATCAATCAATTCAATCCAAGAAGTACGTATAATATGTCGCTGGGTTTAAATTATCCCAATGCATCAGACAGGTTATTGAGCGATTCTATTAAGCCAGGAAATGACATTTTCATTCATGGAAGTTGTGTTACGGTAGGTTGTATCCCCATTAATACCCAGATAGAAGAACTGTATTTGATGGCTGCCTATGCTTATGAACAGGGTGAGGATTTTATTCCGGTACATATTTTCCCTATCAGGTTTGATGTGGAAAAAAGTAAGGAGTTTTTGCACAAATCAACCAGGGATGATCCGGAATACCATCGTTTTACAGGCAGGTTGAAAGAAGTGTACGATTATTTTGAACAGAATAAGAAATTACCTGTCATTTCCATCAATAATAAAGGCGAGTACCTTCCTTTATTATAAATTTTCTGCGTAAAGCAACTGTATGGTTTCCTTTGTTCGCTGTGTAAGCAGTATGTTTTTACCCGCTGTTAGCTTTTCAACAATCGCTGCGTTATAATGTCT
>CALRUV010000046.1:0-18216 GCA_943371455.1 Chitinophaga pinensis
CCATTATAAAAATTAATACAAAAAATTGCAGCACTTAATCAGGTAATCTGCTAAGAGAAGATTGTTTTTATATTACTGTTTTAGCTTTTAAACCTCTATTTAAGTAATTGATTGTATCAACGGCTGGTAATATTAACAGACAATATCAAGTACAATCAATTACTTAAACAGAGTTAAATTAAATTTGGATTTCAACATAGAAGAGTTAAATTAAATTTGGATTTCAACATAGAAGATTCGCAGATTTTTAAAGTAATCTGTGAATCTGCGGCTTTTCTTTTACCATACCTGCAGGAAAATTTGTAAATTAACCCTTTAATTCTTCTGCCATGTTAGAAAATATCACCAACTATTTTGAGCATATCCCTAGTTTACACAGAGCACTCATTCTGGCAGGCGGTATTAGTTTTTTCTGGATCATAGAAGGCCTGGTGCCTCAATTTCGTTTTAGCTATGGCAAATGGAAACATGCAGCGATCAATATTTTTTTTACCATCACCACTATCCTCATCAATTTTTCCTTTGCCTTTTTTATTGTAAAATGCAGCGACTGGGTAGTTAGCGGCAAACACGGACTCCTGCAGATTTTTGAATTACCCTTATGGGCATTTATGATTTTCGGTCTATTATTGCTTGATCTGGTAGGCGCCTATTCCATTCACCTGATAGAGCATAAAGTGAAGTGGATGTGGAAGTTTCATATGGTACACCATGCCGATACGCATGTAGATACTACTACAGCCAACAGGCATCATCCCGGAGAAAGTGTGTTTCGGGCCATTTTTACCATGATAGGTGTAGTGGTTTGTGGTGCACCCATCTGGCTGGTAATGATGTACCAAAGTCTTAGCGTGGTACTCACACAGTTCAATCATGCCAATATACGTTTGCCTCTTTGGTTGGATAATGCCCTAAGCTGGTTCATCATATCACCTAACATGCACAAAGTACATCACCATTATATGCGCCCACAAACAGATAGTAATTATGGTAATATTTTTTCGGTATGGGACCGGCTTTTTGGAACGTTTAACTATACACCTATCGATCAGATAAAATATGGATTGGATGTACTGGACGGATCAAAGGATGAGGATCTGCGTATGCAATTAAATATCCCTTTTGATGCGAAGGTTAAAACAGATTATTAACTATATCCTATTCCGTTTCCTGCATCTTTGTAATTAAATAAGGTTTCATGAAGATTTGTGCTTTTATCCCTGCACGTTATGCAGCAACCAGGTTTCCTGCCAAACTAATGCAGTTGTTAGGTAGTAAAACAGTGATCCAACACACCTATGATAATACTGTTGCAACCGGGCTCTTTGATGAGGTATATGTTGTAACAGACAGTTCCGTTATTTATGATGAGATTGTAAACAATGGTGGCAAGGCTGTTATGAGTATTAGATCGCATGAAAGCGGCAGTGATCGTATTGCTGAAGCTATTATTGATATAGATGTTGACATTGTGGTGAATGTACAGGGTGATGAGCCTTTTGTAAAAAAAGAACCACTGGAAAAATTACTCTCCGTTTTTCAGCAGGATCCCGCAGGAAATATCCAGGTTGCTTCTTTAATGCAGGTAATGAAAGTGCAGGAATTTATCAACGATCCCAATTATGTGAAAGTAGCGGTAGATAAGCATTTCAACGCTTTGATGTTTTCAAGAAGTGTGCTGCCTTATCCCCGGAACACAGAAGAAACGCCGGTTTATTATGAGCATATTGGCATTTATGCATTCCGTAAACAAGCTTTGCTAAATTTCACTTCCTGGGAAATGACGCCTTTGGAAAAAGCCGAAAAAATCGAATGTCTACGCTACCTGGAGAATGGTATTACCCTAAAAATGGTGGTAACAGAATATATGGGGATTGAGATTGATACGCCGGAAGATCTTGTAAGAGCTGCCTCTCTACTTAAATAGAGAATATCGATCAAGGAATTTTGATTGAAGAAGGGAATTTAGAATATGGAATGATCAAATGTTTAATTTGAACATTGTTATTAGATCACTTTAGCTTTAATTTTTCTACAATACCATTCCATAAAAAGTATAGCCACAACCAACACAAATACTTGTGAAAGTATCCCCATCATTTCTGTTCTGGACAAGGATGCTGCAGAGGCAGTAGCACTTTGGTGTAAAAGCCAAATGGGTTCAGAATCACCCGTTTTTAATCCAATCATTTGCTGAATTAGATTCAATGCCACATGAATACCTGTAGGTACCGCAATTCCTTTCGACCAAACCGCAGCCAGTCCAAATACAATAGCCCAAATACCCGGACCCAAAATAGCGATGCCAATATCCCATCCCATTAAAATATGATAAACTGCAAAAGCAATGGCAACAATTATTTGCGTAATACGTAATCCGAAAACCTTATTAAGGTTAATAAAAGTATAAGAACGAAAGGCCAGTTCTTCCATAAAAGCTGCAGGTATAATTAGGAGATACCAGAAAAGATTTTTCCATTCCCAAACCTGTTTACTTTTTTCCATTCGTAACTCCGTAAATACCAAAAGCAAAAGAATGATCAAAGAAAAAATAATGGTGCCAATAGCAAGTCCGCCAATAAATCTGACAAATGTTTTTTTCTCCAAAACTAATCCATATTCAAAAAGGGTCTTTTTTTCCAGTTTGATAAATAACAAGGTACATATAGAGGTAGCAATTGTAGCTATGGTTCCATACAAAGCCGAGCTCCAGTTCTTATGTAATAGGGTATTTGATAAGGATCCAAAGAATAAAAGCAATAATAGAAATACTACCCAAAATAAAAAAGACTTTAGTATTAAGAATAGCCTTTCTGGTATGTTAACTAATGAGAGTTTCATGGGCGGTTTCGGTAACAATAAATCAGGATAAAGTACGCTCAAAAGGTGGATCAGCCAAAACCGCTAATCAAACCCACCTTACCACTTAACAAAATTTCCTTCCACAAAACCCTGTTTTTTATAATTTGTGCTAATGGCTATAAAGATTTTTTTAAGTGCTTTTGCATTAGGGCTCATCAGCTGTATTTATGGCAATGCACAAACTTTACAAGACAAATCCACCATAACCGTTACTGTAACCAATCAACAAAATGAGATACTAGAAGGAGCATTGGTGGAAGTGATACTTCCAAATTCTGAAAAAATTGCAGGTTCAGCTGTTACAAATAAAAACGGTCAATCCGTTTTTATTACCCCATTAGCTAACGGCGCAAAATTAAAAGTGGCGTTTATTGGGTTTGAAACAAGAATATTTATACTTTCTACTGCTATACTTACTGATAAAAAATGTACAGTTATTTTACAACCAGAAGCTAAGACCTTAGCCGATGCAAATGTTAGTTCAAAGAAACCTTACATACAACAAGCCAGAGGTAAAACCATTGTCAATGTTGATGCGTCGCCAACAAATGCAGGTACCACCATTCTGGAAGTATTGGAAAAATCACCCGGCGTAATGGTTGATAAGAATGGAGGGATCAGCTTACAAGGCAAACAAGGTGTGTTGGTTTTGATTGACGACAAACAAACCTATTTATCAGGGGCCGACCTGAATAATCTATTAAGCAGCATGAGCTCTAATCAGGTTGATCAGATTGAATTGATCACGAGCCCATCCGCAAAATATGACGCCAATGGCAATGCCGGAATCATCAATATCAAGACTAAGAAAAATAAGCAAATTGGTTTCAATGGTGTATTGAGTACTTCCTATGCCCAAGGCCGATATCCTAAAAGCAATAACAGTCTAAACCTCAATTACCGCAATGGAAAATTCAATAGTTTTTTGAATTGGAGTAGCAATTTCAGTAGAGGCTATATGGATCTTTATGCTTTACGTAATTACTATTCGGGATCGGGAAACTTGCTATCAACGATTGAGCAACCTACTATGATGTTGTTAAAAAATTTGGGCAACACTTTAAAAGGGGGTATCGATTTTTACCTGACAGATAAAACAACATTGGGCATAGTATTAACGGGTATTATTGTAAACAGAGAAAACAATGGTGACGCTTCTGCTTATTGGAAAAACGGTGCAGGCGCCATCGACTCAAGTATCCGTACGGTCAGTTTTACAGAAAATCATTTAAAAAGTGGTGGGATAAATTTTAATGGAAAACATTCCTTAAGCAAAAAGCAGGAGCTTTCTTTTGATGTAGATCTCATTTCTTATGATATCAATAATACGCAGTTATTCAGTAATAATTTACAGCAAAGCGGCGGCTATAAAGAGTCTTCCAGGGGTAGCTTACCTGCCACTATCGATATTTTCGCTGCCAAAATTGACCATAGCATTCAAACAGATAAAAATGGAAAACTGGAATCAGGTTATAAAGTTTCGCGTATACATACAGATAATACCGCTGCTTATCAAAAATTTATTGGCACGCAATGGCAGGTTGACCTAAGTAAAAGCAATCATTTTATTTATACAGAGAATATTCAAGCGATTTATAGTAGTTTGGAACAAAAAATAAACCGTTGGAGTTTTCAGGCAGGTTTACGCTATGAGTTTACCGATTACAATGGACATCAATTAGGCAATAGTTTGCAAAAAGATTCTGCTTTTGCAAGAAATTACGCCGGATTTTTCCCCTCTGGCTATCTGAGTTATGAAGCAGATTCTGCACATACGTTTACTTTAACAGCGGGCAGACGAATAGACAGACCGCCATTTCAAAAATTAAACCCCTACGTCATCTACATCAATAAATATACCTATGAACGTGGCAACCCGTTTATGTTACCACAGTTTAGCTGGAATATAGAATTAAGTCATCAATACAAACAATTTCTAACAACCACCATATCCTACAGTATCATCAAAGATTATTTTTCGCAACTTTTTCTGAATGAGGGCAATGACATACTTGTATATACCAATGGCAATGTAGGTAAGATGTATAATTTTGGCGTTTCTGTTGCGGCTCAATTACCTGTAACTAAATGGTGGAATTTTACAGGACAAGCCATTTATAACTATAAGCAGTTAAAGGGATACCAGCAAAGCAGTTACCAATCAGAAGTGTCACAATTAAATTTCAGTACCAATAATCAATTTGTTTTAAATAAAAATTATACGGGAGAAATTTCAGGCTTTTACACCACCAAAGCACGTAACGACATTCAGGAGCTACTTTATCCAACAGGACAGTTGTCTATCGGCATTTCCAGGCCTGTTTTAAATAAGAAGGGAACCCTAAGATTAAGTGTACGCGATATCTTTCATACCCAGGTAATGGAAGGTTTTACCGATTTTCCAGGTGCTGATGAATATTTTATCATTCGCAGGGATACCAGGGTGATTAACCTTGGATTCACTTACCGTTTTGGAAAGCCTTTAAAATCTAACAGGCGACTTACCGGTGGCGCAAAAGATGAAATTGACAGGGTTGGGTAATACAATTAGAGATTCTTCGATGCCCTGATTTTAATTAGGTATTCTGTATCTTACCAGTTAAATCATATTGGAACATGAATAAGAGCAAACTGGTACGCTGGTCGATAGTGGTAGCCCTGGCAGGTTTTATTTTTGGATTTGATACGGTAGTTATTTCCGGCGCCAATCAACCCATCAAGGAATTGTGGCATACATCGCCTTTGTTTCATGGTTTTTTCATTATGTCGATGGCCCTTTGGGGAACCGTACTAGGTGCGGTTTTTGGAGGTATCCCCACAGAAAAATATGGTAGAAAAAAAGTATTGCTTTGGGTAGGTATCTTTTTTGCTGTTTCTGCTGTTGGCTCAGCATTGGCAGGCGATCCCTATACATTTTCCTTTTTCCGTTTTCTGGGCGGGGTGGGTATTGGCGTTTCTTCCGTTGTTGCACCTATCTATATTTCCGAAATTTCAACACCCGTAACCAGGGGCAGACTGGGTGCACTCTATCAATTCAATATCGTATTTGGTATACTGGTGGCATTTTTATCCAACTATTTCTTACAGGGCTTTGGCGGAACTGACGACTGGCGCTGGATGCTGGGCGTACTGGCCATTCCTGCCGGGATCTATACAATACTTGTGTTCGGAATCTCTGAAAGTCCGCGCTGGCTTATCACGAAAATGAATAACCTGCCTCTCGCAAGGGAAGTGATGTTACAAATAGGCGTAACTGATCCTGACGCAGAAATAACTACCATTTTGGAAAGTAATGCCCATGAAGCCAAGAAGGGCGTATCCGTTAATTTCTTCCACCCCAAACACCGAAAGATTATATACCTCGCTTTTATGATCGCTTTTTTTAACCAGTTATCCGGTATCAATTTTATCCTTTACTACGCACCTGAAATATTAGAAAAAGCAGGACTGGCAGCAAAAGAATCCTTATTTAATTCTATAGCTATTGGCGGAACCAACCTGGTATTCACATTTGTGGGATTATACCTGATTGACAGATTGGGCAGAAAAACCCTGCTGGTGATAGGCTCATTTGGATATATCCTCAGCCTGGCCATGGTTTCCTGGGCCTTTTATGCCCATTCTGGTCCTGTATTTTTAATGACCTTTTTATTGCTATTCATTGCGGCACATGCCATTGGGCAGGGTGCGGTTATATGGGTATTTATTTCTGAGATCTTCCCTAATAAAATCAGGAGCGCCGGACAATCCTTTGGAGCAAGCATTCACTGGGTATTTGCGGCTATTATCACATTAGTTACACCCGTGTTTCTTGATAAGGATTACGGTGTTTTCAAAGATAACCCCTGGCCCATATTTGCCTTTTTTGCCTTTATGATGTTGCTGCAACTGTTCTGGGTTTTTACCAGTGTTCCAGAAACGAAAGGCGTTTCTTTGGAAGAGCTGGAAAAGAAACTAAGCCTCTAATTTCTAGGGCATTATTTCTACCTTACTATAGTTGGCTTAATTGGTACCTTTGCAATTGCATCTTATTTGTGATGACGGAAACCTCTATCCATAACTCATAAAAAATGGGTGCCTGCTTCCTGGATAATTACAATATAATCCATTAAAATTCGTTACCTCAGAACAGCTCTATGTATGAAAAAAATACTGCTTTCACCATCAATAAATGTTGACCGAAAAATTAGATGGATTTTTGCATTTGTATTGATTTTGATGATTTTTTTTATCAGTTTTCTTTTTCGCCAAAATCAAAAGCAAGCTTCAACCCAAAATTGGGTTGACCTTACTTATCAAACAATCAGCAAAACAGATTCTATTGGAATGATTTTCGCTGAAGCAGAATCAGCGGCCAATCTATATATGATCACGGGTGATGCAGAAGAGAAAGACCAGGTAAACCTTTTATACGGGCAACTCAATCAGAGCATCAACGAATTGGGCATCTTATCAGCAGAAAATTCTCTTTTGCAATACCAGATCAGAAAACTCAGGCAATTATGTTCAGAAAAAGCATTGTTGCATCAAAAAATGCTGGCTTTAAAAACAGTGGCTTATGACCCATCTAAAAACTTACAGCAAATTGAAAAAAGCAATGAAAGTTCCAGAACTATCAGGATACTGCTAAACTCAATTCGTGAAATTGAAAAAGGAATGCTCACTAACCGTGTAGTAGACCACGAAAGCAGTAATAGTATGAGTACTAAAACTTCCTTATTAGGAAGCCTGCTGGCCTTTTTACTGGTAATGGTCATCCTGGTTCAATTAAATAAGGATATTTTATTGCGTAAGAAAGCAGAGGAAGAAATAAGAATCAGACAGGAAAAATACAGGAGTCTTACCGAAAATGCAGGCGTGGTGATGTACACCACCGACCAGATAGGACAGATAACATTTGCCAATAAACAGGTTTCGCATCTAACCGGATATACAGCTGATGAGCTGGACGGAAAACATTTTTCCATCTTACTCGATCCGGGAAGGAAAGAAAAAATCATTAAATATTATCAAAACCAATACGAGAAAAAAATTGCTGTTACCCACCAGGAATTTTTATGCCTCACAAAAAATGGCTCCTTTAAATGGGTGGAACAATCTGCACAACTGCTGTTTGAAGACACCCATGTGATAGGCTTCCAATGTATGGTTCGTGATATTAGTGAGAAAAAATTAGCAGAAAAAGAACTGATCGAATCTGAAACAAAAAGAAAAGAAAATGAATATCGCCTAAATGCGATTCTTGATAATTCAACTGCCCTTATTTATATCAAAGATTTGGAAGGACGCTATTTGATGGCTAATCACAAGTTCAGAGAATTCTTCCAACTATCTGAAGAAGCTTTGATTGGTCACACGGATTTTGATATCAGCACCCGGGAATTAGCAGAACATTACCAGCTTACAGACAAAGAAGTATTGACTACCCGTAAACCCATTGAAACAGAAGAAATAATTGAAACACCTACCGGGAAAAGAAACCTCCTGCTCTTAAAGTTTCCCCTGCTTACACCTGAACATGAATTAATAGGGGTTAGCGGTATCGCCACAGATGTAACTGATAAAGTGGAATTACAAAAACAACACCTGGAAGCTTTGCACAGAGCAGAATCAGCTCAACAGGTACAGGAACAATTTCTGGCCAATATGAGCCATGAGATCAGAACCCCTATGAACGGAATTCAGGGTATGACCCGACTGATGATGGAAACTGCATTATCAGAAGAACAGAAAAATTTCGCAAATATCATTAGTCGCTCTTTGAATAACCTCGTTGTTTTAGTAAACAATGTTCTTGACTATTCCAATTTGAAAACGGGTAAGTTGGTATTGGATAATTATGTTTTTGATCTAAGTGAAATACTGGAAGATGTTAAAAAACACTTCGAGCACTCACTAAAAAACAAGCAACTACCTTTTCATCTAAATATTGCAAGCAATGTACCCCATCTAATAAAAGGAGATGCGCATCGTATAAAACAAATTCTAACCAACCTTATAGGTAATGCTATTAAGTTTACAGAAAAAGGAGAAATTAACCTGAATGTTTCATTGCGTGAGCTGGGCCTAAATCATATAGAAATTCTCTTTGAATTATCAGATACGGGTATTGGCATACCGGAAGAAAAACAGGAAGCTGTTTTTGAAAGCTTTGCACAGGCGGGTAAAAAAATATCCAGCGACTACGGTGGAGCCGGACTGGGTTTAACCATCAGCAAAGGATTGATAGAACTTCAAGGTGGGAGTATCGGTATCAAAAGCGAACAGGGCAAGGGCTCTGTCTTTACTTTCATGATTCCTTTCGGACTTACTGAGAAAAACGATATTGTTGCCTCCCAAAGCGACTATACAGAAAAGTTGGCAGGCAAAAGGGTGTTAGTAGTAGAAGATAACCAGGTAAACCAAAAATTAATTGATTTTGTATTAAAAAAAGTAAACGTAAAAGCAGATTTGGCCATTCATGGCAAAGAAGCCATTGCATTTTGCGAAAAAAATCCACCATACGATCTGATCATTATGGACCTGCAAATGCCGGTAATGGATGGCTATGAAACCACCATTTATTTGCGTCAAAAAATGAATTTGGAAACGCCCATCATTGCCATGACTGCTACAGCGCTAAAACAGGATCAGGAAAGATGTGCAGAAGTATGAATGAACGATTTTATGATCAAGACCTTCGATTTTAATGATCTGTATAATAGAATGAAAAGGATTTTATTTAAAAATGTTCATGTTATATACGAGGACAAAGAACAGGCAAATGAAAAAAATAAACCTTATAGTTTTTCTATTCTGGAAGAACTGGAAGACAAGAAATATTTGATAGAAGTGGTATCACTTTTTTTAGACAATATCCCAAAAGATCTTCGCGAACTAATGGTACTTGGAGAAATGAATGACTGGGATAACCTGTATAAAAAAGCACATAAAATAAAAAGTGCAGCAGGTCTTTTAAAAGCTATAGACTTATCAGCATTATTGGGTGATATAGAAATCAATGCCAAGAACAGAACAAATATTGAGAAACTCCCTTCAGAAATTCAAAAAGCTTACAAGCTTTTTTCTGAAATGGAAATTTCTTTAACAAATGATCTGGCGCAAATTGAAAAAGAACTGGCAGCTGCTGATTAAATTATTTTAGTTTTATATCAAGGTAAATTATATTATGAAGATACTGGTGGCAGAAGATGAAGCGATGTTACTTAAAACCGTTGAGCTAAAGCTTAAGAAAGAAGGTTATGAAGTAATTGCTACTGCTGATGGAAAACAGGCCATCGAACAAATAGAAATTGAAAAGCCCGATCTGGTGATTACAGATATCATGATGCCTTATGCATCTGGACTGGAGATCACTAGTTTTATCAGAAATAAGTTACAAAGCAAGATTCCTATTATTGTGCTTTCCGCAATGGAACAGGAAAAAGTGGTGATGGAAGCTTTTGATTTAGGTGCGGATGATTATATCACCAAACCCTTTAGTTTGAATGAACTTGCTATCCGGGTAAAACGATTAATAGCACAGCGCATGCGGAATTGATTTTAAAGAAGCAGTATCATTAACTCTTCACAGAAGACCCATGAAACGACACATTAAATTTGGAAAACTTTGTATACTCTTCCTCTCGCTATTATTGGGTACAGGAGCTTATAGTCAGGATACTTCCTCTTCTGATGGTTTACTGGTAGTAGCACGCAAAGCAGCATTTGATAAAACAGACTACCCCTTAGCAAAGATCTATCTATATAGAGCTTTGAAAAAAAGTCCGGATTATGCTGATGTAAAAATATTCCTGGGTAGAATTTACACCTGGACAAAAAATTATGATAGTGCCCGCTATTTTTTAAACCAGGTTTTAACAGCAAATCCAGATTATGAAGATGCAACCGTTGCGTTGGTAGATCTTGAATTTTATGATGATCATTACGAAAAAGCATTAGAAATATGTAGGGAAGGCATCAAATCGCATCCAGGCTCAGAGGCTTTGTTATTTAGAGAGGCAAAAATGCTGAATGCATTAAAGCGTTATGAAGATGCCGACAGGGTTGTTCAGAAATTATTATTAATCAATGAAAAGAATTCGGAAGCATTGCTCCTGGCAAAAACTATTCAGGGAAACAGAAATCCGCAAAAAATAGATTCCATCATTGAAGTGCCAACAATAAACAATATCAAAAACAAAGACAGTCTTTCTTCAGAAGGTCTTTTTATGATGGCCAGGGATGCCGCTTTTGAAGAAAAGAATTATGAATTGGCCAAAAAGCGTTTATACCGTGCATTACATTTAAGCCCGGATTATGCAGATATCAGGATCTTTCTGGGAAGAATTCATAGCTGGAATAAGGAATATGACAGCGCACGCTATCATTTCAATAAGGTTTTAAAGAAAAACCCTTCCTACGAAGCTGCTGCGGCCGCACTTACAGATCTTGAATATTGGGACGATAAATATGCCCAGGCATTAACAGTGGTTGATACCGCGCTTGTTTACCATCCGCAATCACTGGATTTGCTGATTAAAAAAGCTAAGATTGAGAATGCCATGCGGCGTTATACGGCAGCACAATTATCGGTTGATAAAGCATTTAGAATAAACAGGAATAACAGTGAACTTAGATCCCTGGCTAACAGGATCAAAGAATATGCGGCAAAAAATAAAATTGGTGTTAGCTATGATTATGCAAAGTTTGACCAGCAATTTGCAGATCCCTGGCATTTGGTTAGTTTGGATTATACCAGAGTAACCGGCATTGGATCTGTAACCGGAAGACTTAATTATGCCAACAAATTCAAAGAAAGTGGCACGCAATATGAAGTGGAAGCCTATCCGCGTATCTCTAATACTTTTTATACTTATGTAAGTTTAGGTTACTCTGATAATGTGGGGATCTTTCCCCAATGGCGTGGCGGCTTTTCTTTGTATGCAAACCTGCCCAAAAGTTTTGAAACGGAATTAGGTTTCCGGTATTTGAAGTTTACCGGAGTGCCAACTTATATCTACACCGCCTATCTTGGAAAGTATATTAAAAGCTGGTTGTTAAGTGGCAGGGTTTACATCACACCCAGTGATTTTACTAATACTGTTTCAACATCCTATGCAATCAATGCGGGTTATTACTATGGCAGCTCAGATGACCTGATCAGGGCTTCATTTGGTTATGGCATATCACCTGATGACAGACTGAATGCTAATCAACTGGATTATAGCATTCGATTACTTTCTTACAGGGCCGGACTAACCTATAAAAAGAAGATTGCAACATTTCATGTTTTAACGCTGGATGTTTTTTGGGCAAACCAGGAGTATCTTCCCGGTTCAAAAGGTAATCAATTTCAAATTGGCGCAGGATGGCTCTATCGTTTTTAAAACCCAGTATTGGTTCTGTCCTTAGGTTTATCATCTTAAACCTTTTATTGCTTCCTATATGGATGCTGGTTATCTGGCTATGTACAGGCAAAAGACAATTTGTAGTGGCTATTATTGATAAGACGGTGCTTACTACTATTGGACAGGAACACATTTCCCTTAACTGGGTTTTGAACCAGGAAAAATTTTCCCTTACAAATAAAAAGCTTTACCAAAGAGATCGCGACTATTTCGGCTTTTTTCCCAAAGACCATGAAAGATACCAGATCAAAGGCCTGGAGAGGTTCGATAACCAATTTCTGGACCAACTAAGTATAGACGCAGATGCAGTGTATATAACAGACTCCTACGGAATTTATAAAAATGAGTGGTTTAAAAAAGGGGGTGACAAAGATAGATCAGGAATTATCTATGGCGGTATGAGCGATAAAGATGCATACTTGCTTGCGCAAATGAAGGCAAAACATAAACTGATCATTACAGAATTTAATTGCCTTGCTTCGCCAACTTCTGAAAAAGTGAGAAACGATTTCGAAAAGACCTTTGGTATACACTGGACAGGCTGGATTGGCAGGTATTTTGAAACTTTCGATACCCTTAAGAACGAAGAAATTCCAAAATGGCTAATTAATAATTACCGCAAACAACATAAGGGAGAATGGTCATTTACAAAAAGTGGTATTGCTTTTGTAAATGCAGACGACCGTATAGTGATTCTGGAAAACGAAACACATCTCAATTACGAGCAGCCCATCATATATGCAAACGAAGAAGGCAGAAATCATTATGGACTTCCCCTAAAATGTAATTACCCTTTCTGGTTTGACATTATCAAACCTGATACGCGTTTTAACCATGCGATTGCCAGGTTTGATATAAATGTAAATAAAAATGGCGCTGCCGTTTTAAAACAATATGGCCTGCCTGCTTCCTTTCCTGCCATTACTGTACATATAAATAAAGACTATCGCTTCTTTTATTTTTCTGCAGATTTTGCAGACAATCCCATCTCCTTTAATTCATCTTATTTTAAGGGCGTACCCTATTTAAAATGGTTCATGTATAATAATCGGGAGCCATTAGAAAGAAAGGCATTCTTCTGGAAGATATACCAGCCGCTTGTTACCACTATCCTCAATGATTATTACCAAACTATGGCAAAGCCTCAACGATCAGAATAGTTATGCAATAAACTATCCGGAATTATTTTCATGGTAGATAGAAACTTTAAATTCCTGTTACGATACTTATTAAATGCGGATTTCAGCTCATTTAGCTTGGCATCATTTTGTTCCGGCGTTAAATCCATATTAGCACTGATCTGAAACAGGTCATTGCCATTCAAATGATAATTACCCATAATAAAATCAACCACTTCAGATTTTGTTTGCATAATAGGGTAAGCATGAATATTTCTAAATTGTCTTGCCGTATCTAGTCCGCTTCCCATCCAGCTAACTTTTTCAGGAACCTGGAGACGGTAACTTTTTTTCAACCAAGCTAATAAACTGGGTGTAATATCAAAATGGGTAGATATAGAAGAAAATTTAGCTGTTCTTTTTAGTAAGGGTGAATAAATAATTAAAGGAACATGGTACCTGTCTAATTTACTACTCATCGGTATATCTGGCATTCGGTGATCACCTGTAATCAGAAATACAGTATTGGCAAAATCTGGTCTTTCCCGGTATTTTTTAAAAAATATATTTAGTGCATCATCAGTAAAAAGTATACTAGCAAACTGATTATCATATTTTCTTCGCAGCTCTTTTAAACTTTCTGAAAACCCCAGTTGTTCCATCCTTGATTCAAATCTTTGTAAATAGATTTCTTGTTCATTAATCGTGAATGGGCTATGAGTAGAAACTGTAAGCAATACATTCAGCGAAGGTTTCCTGGTCTGGTTCATTCTTTCAAAAAACCTTCTAAATAATTCCCTATCCCCATATCCCCAGGTAAAACCACCTTCCGACGCTGGCATTTTTGTATAGCCAGCAGGAAATGTTTTTTCTTCATTGATAGAACTGATCTTATTTTTTCTTAGAAAAACATCCATATTATCAAAATGTGCATCACCCCCATAATAAAAGGAAGACTGGTAACCGTTTTTATTTAAAATATTAAGCAACGATAAATGTTCCGGCATGGCATTACCCAACTCAGTAAATCCATTTAAGGCAAAAGGCAAAGATGAGAGCAAAGAAGGTAGAAGGGCAAAGGTTCTTCCACCTTCACTCAGAAAGTTTTCCCAGTATAAGCTCTTACCAGCAAGAGAATCAATAAAGGGTGTGAAGTTTCCAAGATAAGCCCCCTCATTGGTAAATGCCCTTCCCAGTCCCTCCACTAACAAGATCACAATATTAGGTGGTGTATCCCTTACATTAAAATAAGGCGACAATACATCAGAGGAGCTGTCTGTCTGATGCAGGAAAGGATAATTTTCCTCATCCAGGTATTGATAGGTTGACAGCTTTTCATCCGTTTGATCCTTTGAATAATCACCTGAATAATTATTAGAATAAATATCCGTTTCTTCCGGAACAGGAAAAAAGTAACTATACGATTTACTGAAAAAATAATCCGATTTGTTCAAAGCCAGGTTATTGCTATACTCCTGTCCGGGTAACCATTGTTTTACAGTTTCGCTGATACTTGTTGTGGTGGTAATAATCACTAACAAGAAAAAAACAAAACTAAGTAAGCCATTTATTTTGAATTTCTTAGGCAAGTAAATGAATAGACCAATTATAAACGCTACGAATAAGAAAAGCAAAATAAAAGCAGTGGTATTCAATGAACCGGATGCGCCCACCGTTTGCTTGATATCTTTCATTGAATAGCCCCATAGGTCTGCGCCAAGTGGTACTTGTGAGTTGAGAAAATATTCCATCAATCCTACCTGTACTAACAAGATTATAACAGCACAGATAATAAAAAATATTTTTGCAAGAACCTTGTGTAATAAGATGAGTAAGGCAAACCCGGGAAAGAGCAGTGCTGCAATTTCTAAAAAATAAATGCCGTCTTTTGCAAGCCCAGTTAGAATTACCCTACCCAAAAAAGCAGGACTTCCGTGCAAAAAGTAATCACGCACCATTTCATAAACGCGTGCACATAACAATAAGACCAAAAGAATAATTGCATGGTTCAAAAAATAGTGAAGCGACTTTACAACAAATGAAAAGAAGCTGCTTATTGCCGGAACAATGGTTCGCTCCATAATCCAGGCCGGTTTCTCTTCTACTTTCTCTTCTATTACAGGTACCGCAGAGCTAATAATTTTATTTTGTTCTGTTACTAAAGCCGGATTTGTAAAAACAGGTGCCTGGCTAACTGAAGTGGTTGCTACTTTTTTTGAAAATCCCTGCCGGGTCATTTCTCCCCAGCCTTTCTTTTTCTTGATCAGGTCCAGATACCCTTTCATGGAACTCCAAACAACAAAAGGATGAAAATAGAAGGGTTCCGTTAATCCGGTAAGCATCAACCTTAAAATATCTATCCTTCTTTTGTATTGATTAAAAGTGAGTACTTCCATTAAAATGGCAAAAGTCGAATAGAGATAAGAGAAGCAGGTTATGAATAATAAAAAGGTGAAAAAGAAGCCCCAGTCCAAATAGCCCGACCAGGCAAAAACAAAAAAGAAAATAAATCCTAAAAATTCAATAATCGGTGCGCATAATTCAAAAAAGAACCAATAGGGATAACTCAATAAACCCAATATCCGGTAATTGGGATTAAAGAACATTACCCGATGAAACTTAAGTGTTTCAAAGGTTCCGCGTATCCACCTGTTCCGCTGACGACCCAATATGGTGTAAGTAGAAGGTACTTCCGTCCAGCACAAAGGATCAGGTATATAGGTAATTACATAATCTTCTCCTTTCTCTTCCATATAACGGCGCATACGCACCACCAGCTCCATATCTTCCCCTACCGTTTTATGATTATACCCACCAGATTTGATAGCAATCTCCTTATCAAATGCCCCAAAAGCGCCAGAGATCAGCATCAAGCCATTTAATCGGCTCCAGGCCATCCTTCCTAAAATGAAAGCACGTATATATTCCAGTATCTGAATCCGGGGCAGGTAGTCATCTGCCAGTTTTACTTTTATTAAACGACCATCTTCAATAATACAGGAATTTGCTACTCGAATAACGCCTCCAGATGCAATTACTTTTTTATCTGTTTGTTCCAGAAAGGGTTTTACCATTTTCAAAAGCGCATCCTGCTCCAAAACACAATCCACATCTATACAAACCAGGTAATTATTAGATGAAATATTGATGCCGGTATTCAACGCATCCGCTTTACCACCATTTACTTTGTCGATTACAATCAATTTATTGTATACATTATTCTTGCTTTTATAAACACCTTTCACTGGTTTGGTTTCCAGGTGCTGGTGCACAAAAAAATCAACTTTTTCCAGATCATAGGCCTCGATGAGTTTTTCCATGGAATCGTCCTTGCTACCATCATTAATGATGATCACTTCCATGTTGCTATAGAAAATTGACAGGAGGGAACGTACGTTTTCAACAATATTCTTTCCTTCATTATAGGCTGGAGCCAGGATACTTACGGATGGCGCGTGAGGCGATGCAGCCAGTACCCTATAATCGGTAAACCTGTTCTTGTGAATATATTTTCTAGTTTCACCTATAGAATACAACCCAATCAGGATATAAGAAAGCAGTAGCAATACCGAATAGAAAAAAACCCCATAGGTAAGGATGCTGAATAATATGTCTGATACGGCAGAAAAACTCATTTCACTGATAATATATGCTTGTAAATTCTTAGATACGGCTCTGCTTGCTCCGCTGCTTTTTTCTCAATAATATGCAACCCATTTTCTGAACTGGTTGCAAGTACTATTGCCGCTTTCAATTTGATCAGGTCATTGGGATGATCCAATAAACCGGTAAGAAATCCCGTTTCTTTTTCGGATGCAATTGGTTTCAGAGCATCCAGAATATAAGATTGGTTGCGATAGGGCTCCTTATTAAAATATCCCAGTAATACCATGGAAGTTCTTTCATCCTCCAGTCGCAATACTGTTTTGAATGCCTGACTGCGAACAGTTTGTTCCGGATGCACCAAACAATTGATCACTTCATTGCGTAAAGAAAAATACTGGTATTCATCAACCAGCTTTAAAACAAAAACCACTACTGTTGCATTTTTTGATAATAGCCAGTTAGGTATTTTTTCAGATATATCTTCCTTGTCGGGAAATTGCCTTAACTGTTCCAATAGTTTTAACTGTTGCCATTCAGTTATGGGATAGGATATCACATCCAGAAAACGCAGGCCCGGAAAACCAGTTAGGTGAATCACACCTGTTTGTGCTTCCATTCGTACAAATTCATTTTTGCTGTTGGTGTTATGGTAAATGGTTTTAAGGTGTTCTTTTTGCTCCATGAGGTAGAGTTCTTGTATACCCCTTGCTTTTACATACCAGCGTTTATTTTTAATTTTATTAAGGGAATATTTTTTTAAACCCAGTCTTTCATATAATTCAACCAATTGCAAAGCAACAATGCCGGAGAAATTCTTTTTGCAACTGATGATTTCATCAATGGTAAACTGAATGGCAAAAGGGTTTTTTAAAATGGTTACCACATTTCTCGGAATTTCTAACCCTTCGGTTGTTTCTTCCATGATAATATAGGAAATCAGTGGCTCCAGGTGCTTTCTTACCCTCTCTTGAAAAAAATAATTACGCTTTTTAAAAAAAAGGTAGAGATAAATGGTGCTAACCAGCAATATGATACCTACCACTAAAACCTTAACGGCTATGAACAATGTTTCTGGCGTAAGTACATCCTGTATGTAGGAAGTAACCCTGCTTTTGAGCAGATTGCTAACCGATAGAAGCTGTTGAGCAGATATAATTAGGGTGAAATACACTTTGGCAGGTAGTTCTGATTTACTTAAGTGATAAAGTTAAAAGAAACTGCGCTTAGAATTGAATTTACCT
>CALRUV010000047.1:0-18166 GCA_943371455.1 Chitinophaga pinensis
ATGCCCTGGTTGGGTACACCCTCGTACAAGTCTAAAATGGCGATCCTTATCTGTTTTTTATCTAACCAGCTCATAAAAGGCGAAAGTAGGGAATGACTTGATAAGTTGGTGGTTTGTGGATTGTAGACTGAGGTTAATTTTTATAACTACAAACCACAGGCCACAAACACCAACTTTTTTATAAGTAACTCAAATTAGTTTTAGGTGTTAATACAAGTAATGTCTCGTACATTAACTTGATTGTTTCTTCGATGTCTTTTTTATGGATCATTTCTACCGTTGTATGCATATACCTTAGTGGAATAGAAATTAGTACTGATGGGCAACCATCATTAGCATAGGCAAAGCTATCGGTATCGGTTCCAGTGCTGCGACTAAGCGTTCTTAATTGTACCGGGATCTTCTTTTTTTCAGCAACATCCTGCACCAGTTGCAGGAGTTTATTATGGATGGCAGGTGCATAAGCTAGAGAGGGGCCTTTACCACATTTGATATCGCCTTCAATGGCTTTACTGATCATCGGGGTGCTGGTATCATGTGTAACATCTGTAATAATGGCAATATCTGGTTTAATTCTGCGTGCGATCATTTCAGCTCCACGCAAACCAATTTCTTCCTGAACTGCATTTACGATGTATAATCCATAGGGGAGTTTCTTGTTATTTTCTTTCAATAATCGGGCTACTTCAGCAATCATAAATCCGCCAACCCTGTTATCGAATGCCCTTCCAATTAGAAAATCGTAGGCAAGTTCATCGTATCCTTCTTCATAAGTAACAACGGCACCAATATGGATCCCCAGTGCTTCCACCTCTTTTTTATTACCTGCACCACAATCCAAACATAAATTTTCCACTTTTGGGCTAGGTTCCTTTTGTTCGGCATTGCTCATTCGTGTATGAATAGCAGGCCAGCCAAAAACCGCTTTTACAGGACCTTTTTTGCCATGAATCCATACTCTTTTAGCAGGTGCAATCTGGTGGTCAACGCCTCCGTTACGCTTCAGATAAATCAGGCCCTGATCATTGATATAATTCACAAACCAACTGATCTCATCTGCATGAGCTTCTATCACCACTTTAAAAGCTGCTGTAGGGTTGATCACGGCAACTGCTGTGCCATAGGGATCTGTATAAAATGTATCTGTGTAAGGCTTGATATATTCCAGCCATAATTTCTGTCCACTGGTCTCAAATCCAACAGGAGAAGCGGTATTGATGTATTTTTTTAAAAATTGCAGGGACTCAGCTGAAAAGACAGTTTTTGTTTTTCCAGTTGTTTTTTTCGATTTAGCCATAAAAATTAGTTTAAAAATGAAATGCCTATGATGCCGCAACAGGCTTTGACGAGTATCAATCCATCAATTATTGCAAGATAGTAGAGAATGCTTTTACGTTGGTGCATAGAGTAGGCAACAATTATCAACAAAATAAATGGCAGGGTATTGATAAGTATAGAGAGAATGGCAAATTTTTGTTGTACAGCATGGATCAGAAATGTGCTCAAACCCAATACACTCAAGGGTATCAGGATATAATAGATGGTTTTTCGTAGCCCAATCCTTACTACAAAGGTTTTCAAACGCTGATTATGGTCGGCCGCATAATCTTTGATATCAAACATGATACTTAAAACAGAAATGAATAGGAAGTTTTTAAGGAAGAAGATCAAACTGGTAATGCTCAGGGTAAAACTGGTGCCATTTTCTGCAGATAAAAATAGCACAGGGTAAATGGTTACTAAACCCGACCATACAAATCCAATGACAAAGGGTTTTAACCAGCCATTGTTTCGTAGATTATAGGTGAAATGTGTAAAGACGGTATTTCCATAATACATTAATGCAGCCAAAGGGAA
The DNA here is from genome assembly GCA_943371455.1 of Chitinophaga pinensis. Lineage (GTDB taxonomy): Bacteria > Bacteroidota > Bacteroidia > Chitinophagales > Chitinophagaceae > Sediminibacterium > Sediminibacterium pinensis_J. The sequence goes on from CALRUV010000047.1 coordinate 1,858, forward strand.
AACCATTATTAGCAGGTAATCTTGCAGTTCTAAGCTGCTTAATCCAGCCGAAAACCTCCTTAGCCAGCTAACAGAACCCAATGTAAAAAAGAGCAAAAGGGAAATTTGGGAGGTATTAACCTGCTTCCGGTAAGTTTTATACCAGCGGGAGCGATCGTTTAGACTAAAATTTTCAGGTTCAGACTGGTAAGCATAGGTATAATAAAGGATTGAACCAGAACTAAGCCAAAGGTAGAAACTTAGGTCATTTAAAGGTAAACCATGTTGAAGATTAGCTTCAATGGCAAGGGCTGTAACACAGATCCCATAAAAATAATTACCAAAAAAGAGCAGCCGAACTAGCCGATACAATGGGATTATTTTAATAAAACGATATTCTCTGAAATGATGGTATCACTGAAGTTTTTACCCTTATCCTTTAGCCAGAACTTAAAATAGCAGGTATCATTCTTTAGGCCACAACCTGATATGGTACTATATCCAGGCGTATTGGCATTATAGGAATAGCCAATTTCTAATATGCCTTTCAGGTTGGATGTTGGGGAAAAATCAGGCACTTTATTTTTGCTGATAAATTGTGCTCCGGGTGTTGTTGGGCAGGTTCTTGATATTTTCTGCACCCACAATGTATCCTGTATATCACCTTCCAGATCTGTAAATGCAAGGGAAAATATGAGTAGCTCGCCCTGACTTAAAGTAGTTTTACTGATACTTTTAATAGATATCTGTGGCTTAGTGGTATAAGTATCTTTTTTGCAGCCATGAAATAGGGCAGTAATTGTGAATAGTATCAATAATTTTGTTTTCATTCGTTTTTCTTTCAGTTCAAATTTAGTTAAAACATTACAATACCTTCCAGTGCATTCATCTGAAGTTAACAATATTTTCTCTCTTGGATACGACGAAGAAGCTTTTTCAGATGCCTGCCTCAGTACCTATTTGTTTCAATTTGCCCATAATCCGGTATACAGAAAATGGGCCATCTTAACAGGTGCTGAACCAGATAAGGTAAAGATACCTGTCCAGATTCCTTCGTTGCCCGTTTCTTTCTTCAAAAATCATAAGGTTATCACAACAGATTTTAAAGAAAGCTTCCTTTTTGAAAGTAGTGGCACCACCCAGCAGGTTCCTTCCAGGCACTTTATCAAAGACATGTCCCTGTATACCACTAGTTTTCGCAAGGCTTTTGAACTGTTTTATGGAGATATCCGTGAATACTGTGTTTTAGGACTTTTGCCTGCTTACCTGGAAAGAAAAAATTCTTCCCTGGTTAGGATGGTTGATGAGCTGATTACCCTTTCAGGACATGCGAATAGTGGGTTTTATTTGTATGATCATGAAAAGCTGTCGCAAACCTTGCAAACACTGGAATCCGCCAAACAAAAAACCCTTTTAATTGGTGTAAGTTTCGCGCTGCTGGATTTTGCTGCTGCCTTTCCCATGCTTTTGCAACATACCATTGTTATGGAAACGGGAGGGATGAAGGGCCGGCGAAAGGAGCTAACCAGAACGGAGCTGCACGAACATTTAAAGAAAGGGTTAGGTGTAAGAGCTATACATTCTGAATATGGTATGACAGAGTTATTAAGTCAGGCTTATTCTACCGGAGAAGGTCTGTATAAATGCCCGCCCTGGATGAAAGTGTATGTAAGGGATGAAGAAGATCCCTTAATAGTAAAAACAAGTGGTAGAGGCATTCTGCAAATTATTGACTTAGCAAATCAATTCAGTTGTGCCTTTATTTGTACGGAGGATATAGGCATTGTTTATGAAGATGGCAGTTTTGAAGTTTTGGGAAGGGTTGATAATAGTGAAATGCGGGGGTGTGGGCTAATGATAGTTTAAAGTTTAGAGTTTAGAATTTAGAGTCTGGAGTAATTGTTTTTATATCCAAAACTCAAAACTCAAAATCCAAAACTCCATACTCCAGTCCCCTAACTCCAGACTTTTCTTGCACTTTCCGCCCATTGCCCCTATATTTGCAGCCCTGAAATAATTAAAGGATTACCTATTAATTATTCCATGCCCAGGTGGCGAAATTGGTAGACGCACTGTGTTCAGGTCGCAGCGTTCGCAAGGATGTGCTGGTTCGAATCCAGTCCTGGGCACATAAAAAGAGACAGCATAGCTGTCTCTTTTTATTTTTAGCCGATCTAACAAGAAATAATTAAGTATTAGGTTTTCATTCAAATGATTTTTTACCACATTCTTTCTTTTAGTTTATAGGCAACCAATTCAGTATGTGATTCCGTATTATACTTAATTATTTGAAGTTTAATTAATTAAATTCATTTCCCTTTGGGTACTATTTTTTTAAGTATATTAAGAACACTAACATATTTTGATATTTTTCAATATCCACTAACAAAAGAAGAAATTCGATTGTTTAATGACCGAGATATAGATGAAAATTGCATTTGTGAAGAATTAAAAAATTTAATTGAACGAGGCCTTGTTTTTGAGGATGGGCATTTTTATTCTATTAAAAATGACCCTACTTTAAAATTGAGAAGGATACTTGGGAATAGCCGTGCGGAAGGTCTACTCCAAAGAGCGTTTAGCATTTCCAAATTTTTATTCCAATTTCCATTTGTAAAAGGAATTGGGATTTCTGGTTCTTTATCTAAAAATTTTGCAGATGAAAAATCTGACATAGATTATTTTATTATAACAAAATCTAATCGTTTATGGCTTGCAAGATCTTTTATGCATTGTTATAAGCAATTTACTTATTTAACTGGTAAATGGAAATGGTACTGCATGAATTATTTTATTGATGAAGAAGCGTTGATAATTGCGGAAAAAAATATATTTACCGCTACAGAAGTTGTCACATTATTACCAGTTTGCAGCGATGGTATATTTGATGATTTTTTTTCAAAAAATGACTGGAGTTTTGAATACTATCCCAATCAAAAGAAAGGGGTGGACTCGAAGAATATCAAGACCAAGAAATTATGGATTAAATCATTTACCGAATTACTACTTGATAACCAATTTGGTGATTTTGCTGATAAAGTTTTGATGAATTTAACTCTTAAAAGAGCCAAGCTTAAAGAGAAGAAAATATTAGCAATTCCATTAAAATCTGAATTTAGGGGATTTAAAACAGGCAGGCATTTTGCAAGACCGCATCCGGATTATTTTCAAAGAAGAATTATTACATTATATGAAAATGAGGTAAAGAAAATCGAAGAAAAGTTAGCCATGAGTTTTGCTGAAAAGAAACTAGCATAGTTACTTTTTTTTCAGAGATATAATATAGTAATCGCCAATATATTTCCAGGGCCATTTACGACAATTATTAACTTCAACCCTCATTAAAAATTTTAAAAGTTTGGGAAATTTATTTGGGAAATTAACATAATAGTTAGGAGGAACTAAAGAACACAACCCTTCAAGATCTATTAATTCGAATTTCTCGCTCAATCTTCTAATGATGTAATTAGGTTGGTAATACCAGCATGTAAAGGATTTTCCTTCAATGCTTGCTTTAGCTCCTTTACTTGAAAAAAAACGTCTGAAAGCTGTTTTAAACTGCCCCCTGAATAGTAAAAATATTTCCCATAAACAGAAATCCGGTAACATTACTAAAACTACTTTTCCTTTTGGTTTTAATAAATTGTCAAAATATGCAAAAACTTTGTCAATTTCATTGGTACAATTTAATCCTGCAAAATTTGAAAATATCACATCGAAAGGACCTTTATTTTGTAATTCATTCAATGCTGTAAAGGAACAAAGCTCAAAGCTGATATTTTCTTTGTTTTCAAAATATTCAATTTTTTCAGAAAGAACTTGCAACATTCCTTTGGATATATCTATCGCATGAACTAAATGTCCTTTGGATGCAAAAAAAATAGCATCCTCACCTGTGCCTGCATTTAATTCTAATATGTTGCTATTTGGCAATAATAATTTTTCTACATGATTTCTTACTCTCTGTCTTTTGTATTGAATTATTTTATCTAATCCATATAATTGATCAAATTTTATTGACTGAGCGGAGAATGCTTCTGCAGTTAGTGTTTCATTAGATGTTTTATATTTTTTATCCATGATTATTTTTAATCTTTCGCCAACTTGTTTAATTTAAATTTTGCAAAAATTGTAAGTGGCAGAAAATAGAAAAATGAAGCAGCTTTCCTATATTCATTTCTTTGCTTTTGAATTGGTAATTTAAATGATTTTTTTAGATGATATATTGCTAGATGTAATCTATGTGTTAAGTGTGTATATCTGTGTAAGTGTTTGTAAAAATTTGGATTATACGTATTGGAAAACATAAGCACTAATTCATTTGAATCCGTCCAATTCGTTTTTATCTTCAGATCTTCCTTAACTTTCTCATAAAACAACGTGCCAGGCAAGGGGTAAGATACAGATATGCCAATACTATATGGCAAAAGTTCATTGATCATACTGATCGTTTGTTGGATATCATGCCATTCTTCGCCCAGGTAACCAAATTGTATAAAGAAGGAAGGTTTGATCTTATGTTTCTTCAATAACCTGGTTGCTTCATAAATATCAGCAAGCTTGATTCCCTTGTCCATTGCATCCAGTATCTTTTGTGAGCCACTTTCTGCACCCATCCAAACATTATCACATCCGGCAGCAGCCAATGCAGCAATGTAATTTTCCTGGATCAACAGATCTGCCCTTGCTTGAATTTTAAATTTTATCGTTATTTTTTCTTCTTGAACCAATTTTGCAAAAGCTTCTACCCATCCGGGTTTCAAGCCAAAAATATCATCACTGAACCATATATGGTCTATATTAAAATGCTTTTTCAGGTATGATAATTCGGCAACAACATGTTCCGGTGATCTGGAATGATAACGATTGCCATAGATAGGCTTTGCACACCAGTTACATTTAAAAGGACATCCCCTTGTTGTTCCCATGTTCAATGAAAAATAGCCACTGCTTTGCATCCACATAGACCGATAGGGTTCTATTGCTACAAGATCCCAGGCTGGCATGGGTAAACTGTCTAAGTCACGTAAAACCGGTCTGCGCGCTGTTTTGATTACAGTGCCGTTTACCCTATATGTCAGCCCCAGTATATGCTGGAAATTTGGATCAGCAGTACCTATCGTATTACAGAGCTCTAATAAAGTATGTTCTGCTTCTCCCATCAAAACAAAATCAGCACCTTCAGAAAGGTATTTTTCATAATGATCTGTTGAATCGGAACTTGATACAACTACGATACATCCCCTTTCTTTGGCTATTTTGCACATCTTAAATGCTGCCTCACGCATATTGGTCAAACACATTTTGGTGAGGTAGTTGAAACCATCATCATAGATCACAAAGATCTCAGGATTCAATAGATCCAAGGGTTTCCGAACCTTGTCTGCATCTTCTTCAAACATGGTGTCAAAAAGTGACACATGGTATCCTTCCTGCCTTAATAAGGCTGCAGCATACAATGTACCTAATGGAGGATAGGGCTGTCCTGTTTCCCATTGTTTGGGATCGAATCGTAAGAAATAGGAGTGCGAAAAAAGTATCCTTCTCATGGTTAGCTCAAAGTAGTTCTGGGTGAAAGGTTAAGATAACATACACATTTCATACAGGTTTCATTTTTTTCAATATCTAAATTTCGCCTGAATTGAATAGCTTCTTTACTATTAAGGATCTTTTCCAGAGATGCTTCCCGGATATTTCCCTGGATGGGATGAAAAAAGCAGGGGCGTACATGGCCATCAGGTTCAATAACTACAGATACCCAGGGAGCATTGCATTTTTTGTAAGGATAGGGATTCAATTGATAATAGGCAGCATAATGTGCAACTATCTTGCGAAGCTTTTCTGGTGATTCGGTAATATATTGGTTTTTAAAAAGCTTGCTTTTTTGAATGATGAGTTTTTCCAAGATCTCTGAAAGTAAACGGAGTTCTGCTTTTTCAGGTACAATTGTCGATTGACGATCCGTATCCCATGGCGTGTCTCTGTTAAATGCCTGACTGCTAACATCAGCAGGAAGAAAACTGATTTGGTCGATCCCCATTTTTTGGGCAGATTCAATGATATCGGGCCATTTTCGAAAATTTAAGCGATGAATGACTGTGCGGGCTCGTATCGGAAAATTTGGATTCAGTTCTTTTAAATAAGATACAGCTTCCAGCATTTTACTGAATGCACCACTGATATTCCTGATCTCATCATGTAATTCCTCATCACCATCCAGTGAAACTATTACCTCATCAACCCACTTTATCATGTTTTCCGCATGCTTCTTTAAGGACAAACCAGTTGAAAGAACAGTGATTCTTATTTTCTGTTTTTTTAAAATGGCACAAAGCTCAAAAAAATTCGGGTTTAATAATGCCTCGCCGCCAGACATCAATACCTGCTTTGTTCCCAGCTTTTGTAAGCTTTCAAGAAGTCCGCTAATATCAGCTTCTTTCAATTGTTTCAGGTTTTTATTGTCTTTCCAGATATCACACATAATGCATTTACAATTACAGGCACTATGTGGCATGAGGATGGCTATCGGTAAAGATTTTATCCGATGTGTTTTTAAAGTTTGGTACCTTTTAACTGTTTCATATAAGGAGGCTACCGACATTCAGTTCTTTTTTTGCTTAATGATGTACCAGGGAAAGATCCGATTCTTTCTAGAAAAATAGGAGAAAATAGAACTGGGGTCGTACATTATTCGCTTGTTGAATCCATCCAGATCTTGTTTGCCATGGTGAAAATAGAAATGCGTCATCTCGGGAAATCCCATCATTTGGTAATAAGAGGCGGTTCTTTGTCTGGCCAATGCAATCTCATTTGAGTTGTAAAATGGACTGTCCAATAGGTGAATTTCACCATCAGGTAATAACAATGACAATGCCTTGGTCATTACTTTTTTCAATGATTCAAAATATTGAATAGAAGCTGCAAAAACGATAACATCAAATTTTTCTTCGGCTAAGATGCCGGAAAATAGATCGCCATAAACAAATCGGAGTCTTTTATGACTGCTATAGTTTCTGGCAGCTTGCTGTAATTCTGTAAAATTGATATCCTGCCCGATCACCTTGCTATTTTTTAAGGTAGCTAGTTGAAAACTCAACCACCCATTACCACAGCCAATTTCTAATATTCGCAAAGGGCGGTTCTTTGTGTTCAGATAAGTTAGTAGTTTTTCGGCAGAAAGTTTACGGATCAGCCATTCTTGGTAATGGATATGTGTTGCAGGTACATCTGGTAGCTGATTCAACTCATCATCTGTGTAAAGTCTGTTCTCTTTCGCTCTTAAACGGATATATACTTTTTCAAATGAATTGTCTATCTGCAAAGCGCCCTGAATAGCAAGGTTTGTTAAGATGGAAGAATCTGGCAGTTGCATACAATTGGTTTAAAATCCCTGGATCTCCGGTTGACGGTATTTCCAAAGTCTTTGTAATAATTTGATTTCATATGGATATTTATACAAACCGGTTTTGTATCTAATCCCAGAAACCATTTTTACCAGACTTCGTTTTGTGTTATTCAGTCTGATGTCTGAAACTGTAGGATAATAACCATTCAGCACTGTTTCAAAATCCCTGATCTTCTGAACCATTTCTGGTGTAAGCCAGGGTGTTAATGGGTTTTTTCTCAGATCAAATTTCTCCCAGGAAGGGCTCACCCAATCTTCCAGTTTTTGAGGAAAGGAGAAGCCATTTGCTAACACCTGGTTGTATAATTCAGAACCTTCAGATGGTACAGGGCTATAAGTATAAATAATGATCTCTGCTTCGGGGTTGATCGACTTGATCCTTTTGATAAATGCAATATCAAAATCAATCTGTTCCATCACTTCTTCGGGCGTAGGTGCCGGCATGCCCAGTACAAAAGAGTATTCAGGAATGATATCAAATTTCTTCATTCTTTCTGCAAATCTGGCAATCTGTTCTCCCGTTTGTGTTCCGCCCTTATCCATCTGTTTCAGGATCTTATCATTCCCTGTTTCTGCTCCAAAAAATATCATTTTACAACCAGATTCACGCAGTAAAGCAATGGATGCATCACTGTACTTATCAATGGTATCAATTCTTCCTTCACCCCACCAGGTCATTTTTTCTTTTTTTACCAGGATGGAGAATTCATTGGTTCTTTTCTCAGAAACAAAAAAGTTATTATCGTGAAACTCTATGGCATCGGCTCCCCATTTGTCTTTCAGGTATTTGATATCCTGGTAAACCAGGTTTGCCGGTTTGGCTTTCCACCTGGCTTCATAAATAGGCACTACTGCACAAAAAGAACAGGTGAAAGGACATCCGATACTGGAATGATAGGCAATCGTTCTTTCACCCAGATAAGTTTTGCCCAGGTATTTTTCCATATAGTACAACTTATCCAGCTTGTCATACGGCAAGGGATTTAAGGTAGCCTGTTCGATCAAATCTTCTTTGGGGTTTTTAACGATCAGATCCCCATATTTATAGATGAGGTTCTTGATAAGCTCAAAGGGCTTATTGTTTTCGAGTGCTTCCAATAAATTTGGGAATGCATGATCTCCTGGTCCGTTGATCACAAAGTCTACATAACCAGAGTCCATCACTACTTTGTAATGATTGGATGGGAAATAGCCCCCCCAGATCATTACTGTATTGGGGAATTGCGTTTTGATCTTGATGGCAATAGGAATGGCTTCTTTTAACTGAGGGCCGGGCATTACGGTAAAACCTACATATTTGAAACTGTCTTCTGACAAATATTTTGCTATGGCAGCATAAGGATCAGCTTCGCGGTTGCCATCAACAATTACCCATTCAAAAACGCCTTCAATAGAAGCCGCAATATTCATAATAGAATTTGGGATCCTATATTTGGCTACCGCACTTTTAGGATTAAAGAGTAGGACCTTATTCATAGTTGCTTGAGATACAACTCTATAAACGCATTTTGGCAAAAACGGGTTGCCTGAGAAATACTTTATTTTCGATCCTGTCTGATAGAATCAAAAAGATATTATCTTCAAATTATGGCCCTTGTACATTCCCTTCAGAGAACGCTGAAAAGATGGTTTTCAAAAGCAATTAAGGAAACAGAACCTGAGAAGGCTTATGATATCTGGGCTGCTGATTATGATGCTCAGCCAGACAATTTAATGCTGGCTTTGGATGCCCAATTATTTAAAGAGATGGTGGATGATTTATCTCTTGGCAATAAAAAAATAGTAGATATTGGCTGCGGTACCGGCCGCCATTGGCCTTATATCTTAGGTAAAAAACCTGCAGACCTAATAGGATTCGATGTTTCTGCAGAAATGCTTGCAAGGCTCAAAATTAAATTTCCAGATCAAAAAGTGGGCAAAATTAATGGAGCTTCGCTTGAACTTTTTGATCAATATGCTGATCTGGTCATTTCCACCCTAACCATAGCGCATATACCTGAAGCATTTGCTGCTTTAAAAGAATGGTGCAGGATATTGGCACCCGGGGGTGAAATAGTCATGACTGACTATCATCCTGTTGCCTTGTCAAGAGGTGGCGACCGGACCTTTAAAAATAAGGGTAAGTTGATAGCTGTTAAGAACCATGTACACACCATCAATGATATCTTGCATATAGCTAAGCAACTGAATTTGCAGGTTATCCGTATTTCGGAAAAGATCATAGACGATCAGGTTAAAGCATACTACGAAAAGCAAAATGCTCTATCTGTGTTTAATAAATTCAAGGGAACCCCAATCATCTATGGCATCCATTTAAAAAAGAGTGATGGTTATCAATAATGTAAGGATAGTAGGAAAAGAAGAGAATAGAACCTTTGCTATCCACCTTGAGGGGAATGATACTTGTAAAGTAAGTGCACTATTAGAGGAAAAGAATTTACTTGAACAGCCAGGAATGATCCAATGTGAGAATGCTATTGCATTTACCGGATTGATCAACTCACATGACCATTTGGATTTTAATTGTTTTCCAGGAATCGGTAATAGAATCTATAAAAATTACCGTGAATGGGGTAATGATATCCATTTACATAATAAACAGATCATTGAGGATGTATTAAAAATTCCCATTGAACTGCGCATCCAATGGGGTATTTACAAAAACCTGCTGAATGGTTTTACAACTGTTGTTAACCATGGAGAAACACTGCCTGTTAATGACCCGATAATCGAAATTTACCAGGAAACATCTTCCTTACATTCTGTAGGTTTTGAAAAAAATTGGAGATGGAAATTGAACCGAAATTTCTGGAAACGCAAACAGATTGCTATACATGTAGGAGAGGGCACTGACCAAATTGCTTCTGCAGAAATTGATCAGTTGATTCGTTGGAATATCTTTAAGCAGCCGCTTATAGGCATTCATGGCGTGGCAATGGATCCTCAGCAAGCTGCATCATTTAAAGCATTGGTATGGTGTCCTGCATCAAATTATTTTTTATTGGATAAAACCGCAGATATCAGTTCACTCAAAAATGAAACAACCATTTTATTTGGAACTGATTCAACACTAAGTTCTGTTTGGAATGCCTGGACGCAAATTAGAACGGCAAGAAATACAGGTGATTTATCCGATCAGGAATTGGTTGAATCATTAACCATCAATCCTAATGTAGTCTGGAAAAAAAAGAATAGTAATGGCAAAGTAGGGGTAAGGAATGGCGATTGGGTAATAGCTAAAAATAAAAATGACAACAATACGCTTGATGCTTTTTATGCTTTGAATCCGGAAGATATTCTATTGGTAATTATAGAAGGGAAAGTGGTGCTTTTTGACGAATCTATGCGGTCTACACTTGGTCAATCAGGATTTCTACCTGCCAATACCTTCCCTTTTCAATACAAGCATGTTTTGAAAAATGTGAAAGGAAACCTGATTGGAATAATTGAACGAATGAAAGAATATGCACCCTTAACAGACATCGATGATTTCACCGCATTCACAATAGCCAGCTGAAATGAAAATGATCGATATTACATTTCATGCTAATCATGAATATGCAGATACAACGGAAATGCTGGAGAAACAAGCAGTTTCCCTTAACCATATTACTGCTTTGAAGCAAATATTGTCTGTAACTGTCATTAAACATATTTCCAACAAGGCAACCAGGATTGATACAAAAGAAGGGTTTTATTTTTTTCGCTCATTTAATGGGTTCTTCCATATCCCATTTAGATCTATTCATTTTATTACTTCTTTGCAACCTGATATCGTTTTGGTACAGGGCTTATTGTATCCTTTACAGCTGATCTTACTAAAATGGAAGCTGGGTAAAAAAGTTAAAATCATTGCTAAACACCACGCGGAAAGACCTTATCTCCGTTTCAGGAAAATATTTCTGCAATGGGCAGACTATTTTATAGATGCTTATTTTTTCACTTCCAAAGGCAATGCAAGCATATGGTTAGAAAATGGGATCATAAAAGACACACATAAAATATTTGAAATCCCGGATACTTTAAGTGATTTTAAAAGATTGAGCAAAAATGCTTCGCGGCAAGCTTTACAAATAGGGGAAGGACAGGTATTTCTGTGGGTGGGGCGATTAGATAAGAACAAAGATCCCTTACTGCTACTGGAAGCTTTTGAATCATATTTTCAAAAGAATCAGACTGCCCGGCTTTACATGATATATCAAACAACCGATCTATTAGCAGAAGTAAAGACCAAAATTGCCCAAAGTTTCGCATTACAAAATTCTGTAAAATTAATAGGCTTTGTGGCTTATTCGGATTTACCTCAATGGTATAGTGCGGCTGATTATTTTGTTTCTGCAAGTTATAGCGAGGGGGGAAGTACCGCCTTATTGGAAGCTATGTCTTGCGGATGTATTCCCATTGTTACTGCTATTCCTGCTGCTTTAAAAGTTACAGACAATGGTAAGGTAGGCTATCATTTTATGCCAGGTAAAATAAAAGAGCTGCAACAAATATTAGATTCTTTAACTGATAAAAAAATTAGTTCGGAAAATGTGTTGGAACATTTTGAAGCCGAATATTCCGTACAAGCCGTTGCTGAAAAAATAGCAGGAATTTGTAAAGCATTAGTCTTGAAATAAAGAAAGCATTTGTTTGGCAGAATCGATCATTTGAAAGGGTGTGGATGACTGATGCGTTAACATTTTATCGTTCAATAATGCTATTAATTTATTTTTCATGGCTTCTTTGTTTTCTACCACATGCCAGTTTCTCAACCATCCATTCATTGGTTGCTGAAAACTCAGTACATGTGCGCCTGCGTACAATCCTTCCAGGCAGGCTCCACTGAAACCCTCATATTCGGAGGTATGCAATAATATTTTGGTTTGTTGCAACAAATCAAATACTTCTGCATGTGATCTTTCGCCCATTAATGTTATGGTTTCAGCTAATTGGTTAGATACGATCAGCGCTTCTAATTTTGCTCTTTCAGGTCCTTCTCCACAGATCATCACTTTTAGTAATGGGTATTGTACTTTTATTTGAAGGATCAGTTCGATGAATAGATCAAATTTTTTGAGTAGAATTAATGATCCAACGCCCAGGATATCAATATTTCGAGCTAGTTCATTCAACTTAAATTGTTCAGGAAATATGGCATTGGGAATAACATTGGCAGGTTGTATGCCATAATTCTGATGAAATGTTTTAGCCAAAAAATCCGACATCGCCACCAATGAGGATGGTTGAATTCGCATCAGTTTCATGAAACGATTTCCCTTTTTGGCATCCTGCCCAAGCATCCAGGTAATATGCTTTAGTTGTTTGTATTTGCTGAAATAATGTCCAAGCAAAGCTGATTCACCCACCCAAAAACTGATTAAACCCAGAGGCTTTCTCTCTTTTTGTAAGGTGACTAAGGTTTGCCAAACCGGCAGCCATACAAAGAGCAACCTTAATAGCTTTCTTTTATGCTGGCCATTGAAAGGGATTACTTCATTGCCATGCCATAGGTATTTTTTTGAATGATAGGGATACTGAAAAGAAAGAATAATGACCCTAAGTTCAGGGTACAATTCGTTAATGGAGCGAATAAATGCCTGTTGGGCGGGTAAACAGCTGGTATCATTTTCATCGGCAGGAAAGCCAGGACTAAGTATAATAAGGGTATTTTGATTATTAAATTTTGGCATTACACAAAAACATTTTAAGGAGAAAATGTAAAATAGGTTGTAAAAAAAAGTAAACAAAAAAAACTTCATAAACGCCTGAAATGCTGCAACTAATCAAAAACGGTGTTTTAACGCAAGGAAATCAGTGTTTCAACGAAGTATATTATCAACATGATTATTTAAATTGCACAAGTAATTGAGATTTGAAAATTATGTAAGTGTAATATAAATTCCTTTTATCATCCATTTCCCTATGATGCAACCCTAGTAATGTTTTGTATTAAGGAGCGAGAGATCGCTCCTTAATTTTTTTGTTACCTTTCCATAGTTAATGAAATATAAAATAGGCGTGATATCTGGGTAGAACTGTTGATAATAGACTAACTTTGAATTACATAAACATTTAATTTAATATATCTTTTGAATTAATTAAATAAACGAGTAATGAGAATTTTGATTGCGGATGATCATACATTAATAAGAGAAGGGTTAAGGAAAATTCTGGTAGAAGCATTTCCATTTGCAGAGATACATGATGTGGCAGATTCTGCCGAACTCTTAAAAAAAGCGCTCAGTGAAAAATGGGATATCATTATATCAGATATCAGTATGCCAGGTTATTCTGGTATTGAAATTTTAAAACAGATCAAAGAACATGTGCCACAAACGCCTGTATTGATGTTGAGCATGCACGCGCCGGAACAATATGCTGTTAGGTCATTAAAAGCAGGCGCTTCAGGTTACCTTACCAAAGAAAGCGCACCTTATGAACTGGTAAAAGCGGTTCAGCAAATATTAAGTGGTCGTAAATATATTACCAGTGAAGTTGCGGAAGTGTTGGCTGGTTCTATTGAACAAAACAATACCCAGGCTCCGCATGAACAATTATCTGATCGTGAATTTGAAGTGTTTAAAATGATTGTTAGCGGTAAAAGTATTTCGGCTATTGGTGAAATATTATCGCTGAATGTGAACACCATAAGCACTTACAGGTCTCGTATCATGGAGAAAATGCATTTGCAGAATAATGCTGACCTGGTTAAATATGCCATATTGAATAATATTATTTAAAGATTCTTATTACTTTGGAGTAGTGTGGAAACTACATCTGTCCTTGGTATTTACTATAAAAAATTACCTCTAAAATTTAGTCGATCCAGTTATTTTAATTGATCATATATTGTTTAGTGCAAGCAATTAGAATAAGATGGATTCCACAAAAAATCTTCCTGTAAATATTGGACTAATTTTTAGATTAGTACAGTGTCATCTTACGAAATGCTTTACAACATTGGGTTTTACGACTTTTGTTATTTAGATTCTACAATTGTATTTCTATTTGTTTGATTGAATTAAATCTATACAAATAGTAAATGACACAAACTTGTATTGTCAATATCTTTTTAATAATCAGCTAAAGGTTCTTAAAATAATTGTTGCTAAAAGGGATGAATCTTATAAACCTAATTTCATTTTAATGATGATCTGCATTTTCGGTAGTTCATATTCTACAAAAGCTTTGTATTATAGGTTACAAATTCGGATAAAAGCAAAGGGTAAATTTGTAGATAATCTACTATCCCATGATGCAAACAGGGCTAAATGTTTTGTTAATAGACGATACAGTTATCATTCTCCAGCGATTAAAGTCACTCATTTCTGAAATCAGTCATGTAGTGCGCACAGAAGCAGTAACCAGTGCCGAAGAAGCATTATTACTGATGCAGGGCTATAAACCAGATATCATGGTATTGGATATCAATATGCCAGGAATGAATGGCATTGAAATGCTCAGGAGTATGCAGAAAGAACCTGCTTCAAAGCCTGTAGTAATCATGCTTACCAACAATACATTAGCACATTACAGGGAAGAATGTATTAAACTGGGTGCTGATTTTTTTCTGGATAAATCAAGGGATTTTTTGATGATACCGGAAATTTTACAAAATATGCATATCCATAAGCATTCAAATAGCCAAAGCCCTTATTAGTTTTCTCCCGCATACCTGGATTGCCAGCCAATAAGTATTACGCCGGTTATAACCAAAGCTGTTCCAATAATTTGTGCCAGGATGATCTTTTCTCCTAATAAAAAATGCGCCTGAATGATGGTAGATACCGGACCAATACTGGTGATAATGGAAACATTGTTACTGCCTATCTGTTTCATGCCATTACTCATGAGAAAGGAAGGTATTACCGTTGCAATAACCGCAAGGCCTACCGCATACCAGATAAGTGTTGTTGAAAATGGAATTGACTGCACAGCGTGCGTACTTAAGAAATGAAGAAAGATACCTGCAGTAGCTGTTAACATCGCATAGGCTGTATACCTGGTTACACCTACTTTATGAACCAGTTTACCTGTGCCCACCAAATAAAAAGAATAGGTTACCGCGCACAAGAATATCATGAATGAACCAAACAAAAATTGTGGATTGCCGGTATCCAATCGCAATTCACCAAAATAAGCTATCCCAATGCCCATATAGGTTAGCACTAATGCGATCAACTGAATTTTACTGAGTTTGGCTTTGAAAAAATAAGTGTTTAGGATAACGGCAAATGTGGGATAAAGGAATAAGATCAATCTTTCCAATCCCGCTGATACATACTGGAGCCCAATAAAATCAAATAAACTACTCAGGTAATAGCCCAAAAATCCCAGCAAAAGAATACCTGTCCAGTCTTTTAAAGACAGTTCTGCCTTATTTTCTTTTTTACTTACCAGCCAAACAGCTATCAGGTAAAAGGGCAGTGAAAATAGCATGCGCAGTGCCAGAAGGGTAACCGCATCAACCTGGGTCTCCCGGAAAGCAAGTTTTACAAAAATAGCTTTGGTTGAAAACATGATGGCACCTAGTAAGGTAATCAGGAAGCCATATAAGGTGATTTTATTGTTCATGAAATAACCAATTGCGCCATGGTATCTTGTGTAAGGATCAACCAATATTTCCTTCAAAGTATTGCATGCGCTATTCGCTATTTAAGCACTCACATTAAACTCGCGCAAAGCATCATTTAAGCTTGTTTTCAGGTCGGTACTTGCTTTACGCTGACCAATAATCAATGCACAACTCACCTGGTAGTCGCCTGCATTAAATTTCTTGGTATAACTGCCCGGTATAACCACACTTCTGGCTGGTACACGCCCTTTATATTCAATGGGTTCACTGCCACTAACATCAATGATTTTAGTGGATTGTGTTAAAACAACATTGGCGCCCAATACGGCTTCTTTTTCTACTACCACACCTTCTACCACAATACA